>CASBQB010000210.1 GCA_949127655.1 Chroococcales cyanobacterium PMM_0086
ATTATTATTCCGATAGTAGGTGGTTGTATGAACTTCCTTATGATGGTTGGAGTATTTTACTTTGGCTTTTCTTCAGGTGGTGATTCTGCTAAGAATGCTCAAACAGCCATCGGTTTTTCAGTACTTTTCTTTGTAGTGGGGTTTGCTTATCTAATAGGTAATAGTCTCATGCGTGGTCGTCCAGTCTTTTTGCCTTCAGAAATTTCTCACCCAATGCGGGATAATCCGACAGAAACTCGTCGTTAACATTTATTTAACAAGGAAAATAACTCAATGAACTTAATTCTGGCAATTATTCAACCTAATAAATTAGATGAAGTAAAAAGTGCTTTGGTTGAGGTTGGTGTAGAGGGGATAACCGTGATAGGGGCCAAAGGTTTCGGCCGTCAAAAAGGTAAACCACTGGCTTTTTTAGGACTCTACAGCGTAGATGGTAAGGCTTTTACTGTGGACTTCCTCCCGAAAATTCAACTAGAAATAGTTGTTCCTGCCGAGATGAGCGATATAGTTGTAGATGCAATTGTCAAAGCCGCTCACACAGGTAAAATAGGCGATGGAAAAGTCTTTGTTTTACCTGTGCTTAAAGCTGTTCGTATTCGGACTGGAGAAGTAGACGAAGAAGCACTGACTCCTGCAGATCTCCAAGCTGAAACAGTTTAAGGCAATTCTACAGAGGTAGGTTTAGCAATGTGTGGTAGTCCCCAGCCTAATTTCTCCCGGAGAATGCGGAAGAATTCGGGAGCTTTGAGACGGATAAAACGGGCAGTATAGGAGGAGAGTTCTGCTTGAATATGATCTTCAGGCAGAACATAGCATCCTCCATTGCCATCAACTACCATAATCATTCTATTAGGGGTAGCAGGGTAGATGCGCACCTTTTGCTTGTCAGAAAAGACGAGGGCGCGAGAAGCGAGAGAATGGGGACAGATAGGAGCTAATTGTAAAACTGGTACATCAGGAGTGACAACCGGTCCCCCTGCACTGAGAGAATAGGCGGTTGAACCTGTTGGGGTTGAGAGAATGACTCCATCAGCAGCAATGTCTACTGGTGCGTGTTGTCCGATCTGAATTTCAAAATGGCACATACTAGTCAGTGGTTCCCGATGCACCACCACTTCATTCAGGGAAAGAGCTTCCCAGAGAAGTTCATCTTGCCTGAACAGACGCACTGTTAACATTGAGCGTTCTTCAACCTGATAATTGCCGCTTAAAAGCTCTTCTAAGGCTTGATATAGCCCATTAGCATAAGTTTCCGTCAGAAAGCCCATATGTCCTGTATTGACGGTTAAAGCGGGTATTCCTTGCGGTGCTAATTGCCGGAAAGCAGACAGAACTGTACCATCTCCCCCTAAGACAATAGCAAAGCTCAATCCCTCATCAAAATGAGGTGGAATCACTTGTTCAATGCGGGTGTGACAGACGGGACGGTCGGGCTGTGAGTAGCCAAGCATACCACCACTTCCTGTGGCCATATAGACCTCACAGCCCAGAGATTTCAGTTTTTCTTCTAACTCTTGGGCAATTCTACAAGCCATCGGTTTGATATCGTTGTAGATAATGCCGACTTTTGGCACAATAATTGATCCTAGTTTTTATTCTTAAATGGGCTTCTTTTTTGCTTTTTCTTGTTTTTGTTTTTTTCGTAACCGATTTCTTTGAGTTTTTTCAGGATACGACTAAAATATTCATTTAGATAGGATTCTAAAGTAGTATTATCTTGGGGATTAAGTCCAAATACTTGATAGACTTCCTCCATTGGAGCTTTTAAAGGCTTTCCACTAGCTATGACTTCCGTAAAGGCTAGACGATCTGCAATATTTACTGTCCATTTTAAAGAATAAGTCAAAGCGCGCACTAAACGCAACAAACCTATTGGCGCGCGTGAGATTTTTGCCTCTTGATCGCTCAGTTTTTCACAAAGGCTAATTATTTCTTCGGCTTTCCAGGCCTTTTCCCCGACTACCGGAAAGCTTTTTCTGATTGTTTCGGGTACTTCTAGGGCCCGTATGGCAAATTTAGCAATATCTGAAGTATCCATATAAGCAGTAGGAGTGCTTTCACCAGTCATCCAAACGCCTTGGTTTTCTAAAATAGGTATGGCATATTGACTGATCAATCCCTGCATAAAACCACAGGGTTTTAATATGGTGTAGTCTAGGTCTGTCTCAGCTAGAAATTTCTCTGTGCAGTGCTTAATCTCCATCAAGGGTACGTTAGGGTAACTTTCCGCATTGAGTATCGAGAAAAATACATAACGTTTAATTCCTGCCTCATAAACAGCTTGAATTAAATTTACTTTACCTTGCCAGTCTACCTCAAGAATACTCTTTGAGTCAGTCGCTCTAGCTGTTGCTACATCTATAACCGCTTCTATTCCCACCAAAGCTTCTCCAAGAGTAGATGGACTACAAAAGTCTCCCTCTACTAACTCTGCTCCCCATTCCTTTAAAAAGGCTGCTTTTCGGGAATTTCGTACTAAACAACTTACCTGATAGCCTTGATCTATGGCACATCGAGCCACTTGCCTTCCTAAGGTGCCCGTAGCACCGACTATCAATAATTTCATTTAAGTTTCGTAACTTTTTTTAAACTTTCCTTAAAATACTATCATAATCTGTCTATGTTCCAAAAAAATCATCTCATTTTTAAAACTAGTTAATTTGTCCAAAAATCAAAAAGAATCATTTCGGTTGACTATCTTTATCTTTATTGTCGGGTTGTTGGTTCCAGAGAATCATCGCTAAGAGTCCATCAACTAAGCCATTTCCTCCACCATTAGACCCAACTAAGATATCAGGAATCAAACGAACTTGACGGTCACCAATAATCTGCATCAATTGCATAGCAGTATAACCCTGTGCGCCCAATGCTTCTACCCCGGCGCGATATGTTGCGGCTTTAGCTGTTCCCGTTGCTAGAATAGAATCAGCCTCTGCAGACGATTTCAATCTTGTTGATTGGGCTTCTCCTGTAGCTTGTTTAATCTGTGATTGAGCTTTTAAATCAGCTATGACGACATCTTGTTCAGATTTGACCATTTCTTGCTGAATATTAGCTAAAGCAGTCTGTCTAACCAGTTCTTGACGTTGGGTCTGGGCCATCTGTTGCACGTCAAAGGTTTTGCGCTCCTCTTCAGCAATCTTGCGATCTGTTTGGGTACGCATTAACTCTGCCGGAGGTTCTATCTCTCCAATTAAAGTATCTATTGCTTGCACATCATAACCCCGCAGGGCTGCTTTAATATATTCTGCAGCTTCTGCTTGTCTTTCACTCCTGGCCCAAAGAAAGTCTAGAACTGTATAATCTTGGGCTGAGTTACGGAAATAATTACCTATGGTGGGTTCTAGAACGTGATCTACTAGGTTCTGCATTGAACCCACTCTTGAGATGACTTTAGGGGCATCTAACGCCCCTACATGGATGATTTGAGCTACTTCTAGGGGGAACCCAAAACCATCATTAGAGCGTACATTAAGTGGACCTAATTTAGCATCATAGTTATGACTTTCTGTGCGACCTGACCAGTTAATTACTATGTTGGTTGTGGGTACTAATTCTATTTTCATAATCTTGGTATTAAGGGGGTGTTTCCCTGGATAGAGTGGTTCTGTCCAGACTCCCTTATGTCCAGGATGTACCAAGTCTCCATGTGTGAAAGAATCCCCGCTGACATCTTCATGGGGTTTTCCTACAAAAGAGATCACTACTCCTACATAACCAATGGGAATTTCTGTCATCGGAAACTGTTCTACCTGGACAAACCAGGGGTTAAGATTCCAAGAACCTGATAAGAGAATCTGTTCTTGTAGTCCTCTTCTGCCTTTTGCTTGAATGAATTTCTCGCCATTTTGGAAGTTATCGTGTCCGGTCACCACAGATCCTGCTATTTCCCCTTCTTCTATAGCTAGTCCATCCAGTGCAGTTATAATACCTACTTGTTCAGATTTAATCTGATAGATCTTTAATTTATTTGGTTCCATTCCCTCTTTTTGGGCATTGGCCAACGTAATGACTTTAAAAAGGGCTGTATTGATCCGATAACTGCCGGCTGTCAAAAAGCCCATCTGACGACCTTTTTCACCCCCTGCTTTGAGGAATTTACGGGCATCTTGAAAGTTATCACAGATTACTATCTTGGCTAGTATTCTTTCAGGTGGGATCGAGCCTCCATCATTGGCTACAATGAGGGCAATCTCTCCTTGTGGTACGCTGATCAGTCCTTCTTTGCGCACACTATATTGCCAAGGCCAGTAGAACCAATGCCAGCCTGGTGCTAATGTATCTGCTTGATAACCAGCTTCGCCATTGAGAGCGATTAATCTTTCTGGTGGGAGTTTTTTCCCGATAAAAGAAACTTTTTTAACGACAATACCGACTTCTTTTTCGGAAATGATCACAAGTCCTGTTACTGTGCTAAAAGCAAAAATACCCCCAAAGATCACTACTGGTAAAACTAACCAGTTTATATCTGCCCTCAGAATAGTTTGTTCCTGTTTTACTGTAGGCTGTGTTGGTTTGCTCATTACTGGAGTAGCATTGACGCTAACAGATAATGATGCGGCAATGACTGTGCCTAGTGAGACTTCTTTTAAGGTTTTAAAAATTGGTTGAAACATGATTTTTTAAAGCTAGATAAAGCAAGCTATTTCTGATAGTTACTATCTTGGGTATGCAGTAACTCATCCCAGAAAGTAAAGTAAAGTCCATAATGTGTATTGTACTTTTGGTGATGGATTAAGTGATGTTTAGCACCGATAAACCACTTAGTCAACCAGTTATAGCGAGAGGAACAGGGCAATAATTCAAACCCCAAATGGTTAATAATTGACCAAAGAGTCATAGTCATTAATATACCCAGAAAGGTAATGTAATGTAATGGGATGACAAAGACTGTAACTAGTAGAAATATTGCTTGTATTATTGCTTCGGGAGGATCAAAAGCAAAAGATGTCCAGGGAGTCGGTTCGACGGAGCGGTGATGTCCACGATGTAACCACTTAAAAAGTTTGGGACGATGCAATAGTCGATGAATGAAGTAGAAGTAGGTATCTTGAAGAAGTAAAACCAAGATGAAGCTAACTACTAGATACCATAGTCCATACTGAGAGGTTTTAGTATAAATACGAGTGATACCTAGATCGTAACTTGACATGATTAACCCTCCACAAAAAGCAAAAATCCACCCAGAGAGAATGGATAGTTGAATATCCTTTAAAATAAATTTGCTTGAGTTTGACTTGAGAGTTACCCCTTTTTTGGTAAACAATTTACCGAAAACTGAGTAGAAAAGCACGTATACTCCTCCAACTATGAGGAAATAACGGGCTAGAATAAGTCCGAAGAAGGCTAACCAGTAAAAAGAGAAGGAATGGTCTGTCAATGCAAAATTTCCTAGCAAAGGTGATTACTCATACCATTGTCTACTACTGCCAGCCTAAAATTAAGATACTTTATCTAATCAGAGCTAGATAGTTTGATTGTATCGTTATGCTTGGGTGTTCAAAAATTCTGGTAATGCTAAGATTATTACTGTCTGTAGGCAAAACACTTATTGTACTAGTAAAAACTGTATAAGCACCAGATTTTGAGTAAGATAAGAGCAAATGTCAATTAAAAAAACCTTCACTAGATCTATCATCCTCTGCATAGTGTCATTGACTTTGACTGTCTGCTTAACGACATCTGCACTAGGACAGATTCCCACGTTACCACAATTTAATAATGTCAATAAATTCTTTACTCGTTCTAACCGCTCTGGACAAATTGGCAATGTAGTATATGGAGCAGTTATGCTTGATGGTAGAGCGATTTTTTTTGTAGCTGTTCCTGCTGCCATTCAGGAAGAGAAAAAAGACAATCAAGTTTCTCTTTTGGACCAAAGAATTGAACGTATTGAGAATAATCTCAGAGAAATCCTCAAAAGAGGTTTTGACCCTGAAACGCTCCAAGTAAGTCCTTCTGTTCTTAATGGTTCAACAGTAATTTTAGTATCTGATCAAAACAAACTGAAACGACAAGTAGTCAGAACTATCACGCAAGCAGACGCTCAATTATATGCACAATCTATCGAAGAAATATTACCAGAAGTCCTGACAACCATACGTGATGCTTTATTAAACGCCTACAAAGAGCGACAACCAGAAAGTTTGAAAAGGCAAGCTATCTGGGCTGGTAAGCTATTCTTAGCTATAGCTATAGTTAGTTTTATTATCATCAGTTTACAGAAACTTTTAAAAGCTCGTCTCATCGAAGTTAAAAAACATATAACTAAATTAAATAACACCAAAAAACAACCAGTTTATCTAAAGGCAACTGAGCAAGACAGACCAGGAATTATTATTACGTTAATTAATGGTTTTTTTGATTATTTAATTTTTGCTCCCCATTATTATTTTTCTCAAGAGAAAAATAAAGCTGGAGTTGATAAAAATTATCAGAGAAGTCTGAGTAATTTTATTGCGCAACCTGAGTATTTTTTAAATAATAAACAACTGGAAGCAATTTTACAAAAACAGATTAAATTAGAGCTTCTCTTTAGAAATTTATTAATTTTTGGACAGTTCTTTCTCTGGCTACAATGGGTTAGCTTTACTTTGTTTTTATTCCCTTATACCAGAAGGCTTGGACTACAACTGGCTGGTACTCCTTTTTCTTTATTATTCATTTGGTTAGGGATAACAGTTGCCATTAAAATAACTGACTTTCTGGTAGATTTGTTATTTATCTTTTGGGAAGAAGATCTATCTTTCATTCATGGGCTTTCTGAACGACAAACTTTACGTGTTCCTACCATTGCATCTGCTCTTAAAAGTGTTGTTGCTGTAATTTTAATAGGTATAGGAATTATTCTCTCTTTACAAACATTAAATATTCCCATTGTTCCAATACTAACTACAGCTAGCATTCTGGGTGTGGGGGTCTCTTTTGGTTCTCAGCACATGGTCAAAGATATCATTTCAGGGGTAATCAATTTAATCAATGATTCCTATGCGGTTGGTGATAGAGTGATCATTGGAGCGGATGATGGACACGTAGAACATCTCAATTTGTTTGTTACTAAACTTCGGAATATTAATGGAGATCTAATCACTATTCCTAATGGGTTAGTAGGGATAGTTAAAAATCAAACTAAAGACTGGTCAAGAGTAGATTTTCATGTTGAAGTAAACTATGAAACAGACGTGAAAAAAGCTTTAATAGTCTTACAAGAAGTAGCTGACTCTCTCTGTAGTGATCCCCAATGGCAAAAATTGATTCTAGAACCGCCAGATTTAAAAGGAATTGAAGCTCTATCTCATCAAGGGATCACCTTGAGAGTTTGCTTAAAAACTGTACCTGGTAAACAATGGTCGGTAGGACGTGAATTGAGATTACGTTTAAATGAAACATTTTCACAAGCAGGTATAGAAATTATGATGACTGAGTAATCTGGGGGCAACATTTTGCAAATATGAATTAAATGATTAAGCAATATTTTTGCAATTTATTCTATAATTGTTACCGGAAATAAATCTAAGGGAGATTTACCAGAATGAACTTTACTAAATTATTCAGAAGTCCAGCTTTTATGGGTACATTGATAGCTGTTGGTGTAATAACCTTTACTCAGAGTGCCCAGGCTTGTAGGGACAAGTTTACTATAAGAGCCAATAATGGTGATCATGAATTTCAAAGAGGAAAAGAGTGGAATACCTGTTCTGGCTATACTTTGAAATTTCAACAAGATGGTAACTTAGTTCTATATAATAGAAGAAATAGATCTGTATGGAGTAGTAATACAGATGGGCATCCAAACGCAAGATTTGTAGTTCAAAGAGATGGTAACTTAGTAATCTATGGTGGTCGCAATAGAGCTATATGGAGTAGTAATACAGATGGGCATCCAAACGCAGAATTTGTCATTCAGGGAGATGGTAACCTAGTAGTGTATGGGGATCGCAATAGAGTCCTTTGGAGTTCTAGGTAAGATAGAAGGAAGGCTATTCTAACAGTGAATTTCTGCTCGTGGGCTTAAGCAGTTTGGAAAGATCCAAAATATCTGATACACTCGTTATCACTTCTGGATCTTATCTATCCCTGTTTGCTGAAAATAACTAATGAATAAAAATAAGCTTAAAATACCTAGTAGTTGGATACCTTACCTATTTTTAGCACCTGCTTTAATCCTGTTGATCTGGAGTGTTTTTATACCCGCTTTACAATCTTTTTCTCTAAGTTTTACTCAATACAACTATAATCTAACAGAAACTCCTCGTTGGATAGGTTTACTCAACTTTCAAAAGATGCTTAATGATCAAATTTTTTGGAAAACTCTCGGTAATACCCTGCTTATTTTAATCGTAGTTGTGCCAGTTTTAGTATTTTTATCATTAGGTCTAGCTATTCTAATTAACAGAAAACTAAGGGGTATTAATTGGTTTAGATTAGCCTATTACATCCCAGTAGTTATCTCAATGGTGGTAGCTGGTATTGCTTGGAAAGCACTGTATAGTCAGCAAGGAATATTCAATCAGTTTCTGGGACAACTGGGACTAAAAGGAGGTGTGGGTTGGTTAACTAGTCCTCATTGGGCAATTTGGAGTATAATGCTGGTTACTATCTGGAAAGGACTTGGTTATTATATGGTTATTTATTTAGCAGGTCTGCAATCTATCTCACCAGCATTATATGAAGCGGCCTCTCTAGATGGTTCAGATGGTCTCTTAAAACATTGGGATATTACTTTACCCTTGATGCGTCCTTATTTATTCTTAGTCGGGGTAATCTCGGCAATTTCTGCTACTAAAACTTTTGAGGAGGTCTATATCTTGACTCAAGGCGGACCCTATAATAGTTCTAAAACTGTTGTTTACTATATCTATGAAAAAGCTTTTCGGGAATTAGAGGTAAATTATGCCAGCACAATGGGGTTAGTTCTATTCTTGATTATTTTAGTTTTATCTATTTTCAATCTTAAATTATCTAAGGCATAGGGAACATTGACGTATTTTGGTATATTGAATGTCTAGAACTAAAAACATTTTACTATTAATAATTTCTTGTTTGGCTGTTGTTATATTTTCTGCTTGTCAAGCATCTTCACCACCACCAGATCAGAGTAAAAATACTTTAAAATTACTTTATTGGCAAGCACCAACTATTTTAAATCCACACCTATCTACAGGGTTTAAAGATGCTGAAGCAAGTCGCATTACCCTAGAACCCTTAGCAAGTTACGATGAACAAAAAAGGTTAATTCCTTTTCTAGCAGAAGAAATACCAAGTCCAGCTAAAGACGGAAAATCAGTTACTTGGAAACTCAAAAAGAATATTAAATGGTCAGATGGAGAACCCTTTACAGCAGAGGATGTTTTGCTGACCTATGAGTTTATTAAAAACCCCAAAACAGGCTCTACTTCCTTAAACTATTATCAACAGATTAAAACAGTAGAAGCACTAGATAAACATACTGTAAAAATCACTTTTAACTCGGCTAATCCTGCCTGGGAAACCCCCTTTGTGGGCACTCAGGGTATGATTATACCTAAACATATTTATCAGCAGTATCAAGGCGAAAAAGCACGCCAAGCATCAGCTAATTTAAAACCTGTAGGAACAGGACCTTATAGAGTAATAGATTTTAAACCAGGGGATCTAGTTGTCTATGAAGCAAACCCTTACTATAGAAAGGCTAAAACTATAGCTTTTTCTGGTATAGAATTAAAGGGTGGTGGAGATGCAGCCTCTGCAGCTAGGGCAGTTTTACAGACAGAAGAAGCTGACTTTGCCTATAATTTACAGGTAGAAAATAATATATTACAAGAGATCCAAAAAGCAAGTAAAGGTCAAATAATAGCTACACCTGGTCCACTGATTGAAAGAATTTTACTCAACCAAACAGATCCTAATCAAGCAACAAAAGATGGAGAAAGATCCAGCTTAAAACACCCTCATCCTTTCTTAACTGATCCCAAGGTGAGAAAAGCTATTGCTTTAGCTGTAGATCGTCAAACTATTGCTAAGCAACTCTATGGAGTAACAGGCCAAGCGACTGCTAACTTTTTAGTCTTACCAGTCGCTTATCGTTCTCCTAATAATGAGTATGAATATAACCTGGAAAAGGCTAAGATCCTATTAGATGAGACAGGTTGGAAAGATAGCAACAAGAATGGAACCCGTGATAAAAATGGCCAAGAGATGCAGATTATCTTTCAAACTTCTGTTAATCCCTTGCGTCAAAAAAGTCAAGAAATCATCAAGCAGGGTTTACAGTCTATTGGTATTGGCGTAGAGTTAAAAAGTATTGATGCTAGTATTTTCTTCAGTAGTGACCCTAGTAATACAGATACAGTTGAGCATTTTTACGCAGATCTCCAGATGCTAACCACTGGTAACAATAGTCCTGAACCTGATGCCTATTTTAAAACCTATACCTGTCAGGCAATACCCCAAAAAGCCAATAACTGGTCAGGTGAGAATTACTCCCGTTATTGTAATCCTCAATATGACCAGATGTGGCAGCAAGCTACTAAAGAGTTAGAACCAGAAAAGCGCAAAAAGTTGTTAATTGCTATGAATGATTTATTAATTAAAGATAATATAGTAATTCCTTTAGTGCATCGTGCTGATGTACTTGGCGTTAACAGTAAATTAATAGGAGTAGAAATCAGTCCTTGGGAACGCAATACCTGGAAAATAGCCCAATGGAAGCTAAAGTCCCAATCAAAAATCTGAGCCTTTATTGTAACGACTCTAAAGGTTTAAGCTTCTTTCTACTAGCTAACTTAGATTTTAGCCTAGCTCCTAGTACTAATACAGTTACTAGTCCAAGATTAGTACTAGGTTCAGGTGTGGCAAGGCTGTTTAGAGCACTGTAAACATAAGTAATTTTTACCGCACTATCTAAATCCGTGCTGCCATTAAACAATAACTGACTATTGTTAACACTAAAGGTAGGGCTTCCTGCAGATATTGAAAAGCTTACCGGACCAGCTTTGTATAAGTTAAAGTCTGCTGTAGCAACATTAGCTGTTTCCGTGTTACTTACTGTAGGAAGGCTGAAACTTTTAAACGACAAAGAATCTACACTGCCACTAGTTGTACTGATTGCATTGGACACAAAACTAATTGAGGGAGCAGTTATAGTAAAGGGTATTAAAACTGTTCCTGTAGTAAAAGTCTGGGTCACTCCGGTAGGGTTAAAGATATTAATTATCCCTAATACACTACTAACGGTAGTGGATATTTCAATGTCGGTGAGTATGCCCAAAGCCGGATCGAAAGAATTGAGTGTGAAAGTTATAGGGTTTGCTTGGGTTATAGTCGTCTGTGAATATGACACCGATGCTGCTTGCGTTGCACTAAAGTAACTGCTCCCTAATATTCCAGCAGATGCAAGAGTCCCGATCAAGGCTATTAACTTTAATTTCATTGTATATTAATGTTAACATAAGTTTGGTCTAATTGTAGCATAAATCTTCGGTAAGTGCAAGAGAAAATTTTCTTTATTAAGGAGTTAAGTAAATCGATTTATTCACTGAATAGCAAAAAGAATTTAATTTAATTAGGAAACAAATTTTAAATGTTATTTTTCTTAATAAAACGTCTTCTAGTGATTATACCGACCCTTGTAGCTATTAGTTTAGTCATATTTATTATACTAGCTTTAGCCCCTGGTGATCCGATGGGGGAGTTTGCAGCTAATCCAGCCATTACAGCAGAGGTGAGAGAAAATATTAGAAGGAGTTTAGGATTAGATCAACCTCTACCTATTAGATACTTTAAGTGGGTCTGGGCTTTTCTTCACGGTGATTTAGGCTATTCTTTTACTAGTCAAAGTCCTGTAATGGGGTTGATTATGCAGAGGCTGCCTGCTACATTAGCTGTTGTTGGAGTAGCCTATATTTTGGCTGTGATCATCGCTTTTCCCTTGGGAATGTCTTCAGCTATCAACCGTCATTCTTGGGTCGATCAGATCATTACTTTTACTTCTTTTCTAGGAATATCCTTACCAACTTTTTTGACTGGACTCCTCTTAATTCTTATCTTCAGTGTGCAATTAAAATGGCTACCCTCGTTTTATAGCAGCACTTTACAAGTCAGAGACGTTCAGACATTTATAGAACAGATTAAACAGTCTATCTTACCTATTCTGGTTTTAGCACTCTATCAAGGAGCCACTCTGGTTCGCTATATTCGCGCTGCAGTCTTAGAAGAGTTACCTCAAGACTATCTACGCACTGCGATAGCTAAAGGACTATCTAGAGGTCAAGCTATTAGAAATCACGCCCTTAAAAATGCTTTAATCCCTGTAGTCACTTTAATTGCTTTAGAGATACCGAGTGTTTTTACAGGTGCTTTGGTGACAGAACAAGTGTTCAGAGTACCAGGAATTGGGGCATTATTAATAGAGTCAATTAATCGTAGCGATACGCCTGTAGTGATGGGCATTACCTTTACTTATGGGATATTAATTGTCATCTTTAATTTAATAGCAGATATATTATATGGATTCTTAGATCCTAGAATAAAGTATGACTAATGACAGCCTCAGATTATTACAACATCCAATTTTAGAACAAAGTTTCGCCATTATCGACCAGGAAATCTCAGAACACAATCTCAATCCCTGGGAGTATCAAATTGCTAGAAGAGTCATTCATACAACGGCTGATTTTGACTATCTTGATCTAATATATTTTAGTCCAGGCGTTATTGAATTAGCTCTAACTGCTCTAAGAAAACGTACTCCGATTATTACAGATGTTACCCTAGTAGCTCAGGGAATTATGACTCTAGTCAATAAGACCTTCAATAATCCTCTAATTGTGGCCTTAGATGAAGCAGGAGAAGTTCCTCCAGGAAAGACCCGCAGTGAAACAGGGATGCAGCAATGTTTTCCTAAATACCCACACGCTATCTATGTTATTGGCAATGCACCTACAGCCCTTTTAGCCCTATGTAGAGCGATTTCTGAGTCTAATTTGAATCCTAGTTTAATTATTGGTGTACCTGTTGGGTTTGTGTCTGTAACTGAATCTAAAGAAGTCCTTGCTAGTTCACATATACCTCAAATTGGGGTAAAAGGACGCAAAGGAGGTTCAACCGTAGCAGCAGCCATTCTCAATGCCCTATTGGTGCTAGCATGGGAAACCCGTTAAAAGTCATCGGGATAGGTCTAGATGGTCTTGTCGGTTTAGGGGAGATAGTCAGAGAAAAGATTGCTCAAGCTACTGTTTTAGTGGGTAGTGAGCGCCATTTAAGCTATGTAGTGGAACATTCAGCTAAACGTCTAGTTTTAGGGGATTTTCTAGCTGCTGTAACAGAGATGGAAGTTTTGCTGCAGCAGGGAGAAGAGATAGTTATCCTCGTCAGTGGTGATCCTCTTTTCTTTGGACTAGGACGTTTATTATTAGAAAGATTTCCCGCAGAGAAATTATCTTTTTACTCACATCCAAGTTCATTACAATTAGCCTTTAGTAGAATTAAGCAACCTTGGCAAGATGCCCAAATTATCAGTATACATGGACGATCATTAGAACCCCTCATTACAGCCTTACAACAGGGAAGGGAAAAAATAGCGATCTTAACCGATCCTCAAAATAGTCCCCAAACAATTGCGCACATCTATTTACAATTAGACTTACCTATAGATTATCGATTTTGGGTCTGTGAAAATCTCGGTGATCCTCTAAATGAAAGGGTGCATTGTTTCGAGAGAACAGAGATAAAAGAGTTAATTAATGAGCATTTCTCAAGTTTGAGTATAATGATTCTTCTGCGTGAAAAGAGAGTCATAAAACCGCAAAACCTGCCCCTATTTGGCTTAAAAGATGAGCTATTTCACAGTTTTGCGGATCGTCCTGGTTTAATGACTAAAAGAGAAATTCGTATTCAGATCTTAGGTGAATTAGAATTATCTCCTCCCCAGATTATTTGGGATATTGGCGCAGGTACAGGTTCTGTATCTCTAGAAATAGCCCGTCTCTGTCCCACATCTAGAGTCTATGCTATTGAAAAGACAGCGATCGGGATAACCTTAATTGAGGATAATGCAAAAACCCTAAAAGTCTCTAATCTTCAGACTGTTTATGGTAATGCACCGACTATTCTACAAGAATTACCTTCACCTGATCGGATCTTTATTGGTGGAAGTGGAGGCAATTTACTAGATATTCTCAATCATTGTCAGACTAAATTAAATCCAGGAGGACGGATAGTTTTAGCCTTAGCTACTCTAGAACATCTAAATCAAGCAATTACTTGGCTTAAAGAGCAGCATTGGCGTTATCATCTCTTGCAGGTACAAATTTCTCGTTCTGTATCCATTGCCGAGTTAACCCGCTTTCTTCCCCTCAACCCAGTAACGCTCATTTCATTTAATAACATCTAATGTAATTTCTCATCTTTTTTGATTTAAAATACACTTATATTTGCATCAGATCAGTACTCGCTCTTTTATGTCTACTTCAGAACTTAACTCTCAACATCTAGAAAAACAGGTCAGTATCCTTTTAGATTTATTTTCTCAAGAACCATCCCTCCGTACACAGCAAGATACAACACAAATTGAAACTTCTCTCAAAAAGGCCTTATCTCCAGAATTTGAAATTGTTTTTGCTGGTGCCTTTAGTGCTGGGAAATCAATGCTAATTAATGCACTTTTAGAACAAGAGTTACTATATAGTGCTGAAGGTCATGCTACAGGAACAGAATGTTATATTCGATATGCAGAACCAACAGAAGAAAGAGTAGTTTTGACTTTTTTGAGTGGTAGAGAAATTGAAGAACAAGTCGAGATGTTATCGCAGCGTTTAAGCATCTCTTCTAATAGCACAGTTAATCAAGAGGATGGGTTTTTAAGTCTACAAAATACCTGTAAAGCTATTTTAGAACAAGAAGGTGGAGAGAGTAAATCTGAAAGGGCTAAAGCAGCCAAAGGACTCTCTTTATTACTAGAGGGATTACTAGAAAATCTTCCCAAAATTGACTCTGTTCGCAACTCTACCTATTCTATGGAACAATTCAACTTTTCTAACCTCACAGAAGCAGCTAAATATGCTAGACGTGGGAGTAATAGTGCTGTTCTTAAACGCCTAGAATACTATTGTCATCATGAGCTTTTAAAAGATGGTAATGTTTTAGTAGATATGCCAGGTATAGATGCCCCTGTTAAAAAAGATGCTCTCTTGACTTTTAATAAAATTGAAGATCCTGAAACTTCTGCAGTTGTCTGTATTTTAAAGCCAGCTTCAGTGGGAGAAATGAGTAATGAAGAAACTTCCTTATTAGAGAGAATTAGTAGTAATCCAAGTATAAGAGATCGAGTATTTTATGTCTTTAATAGAATCGATCAGACTTGGTATAATGCCCAATTACGTCAACGTCTAGATCGCTTATTACAAACCGAGTTTAATCCTAATTCTAAGATATATAAAACAAGCGGTCTCTTAGGCTTTTATGGTAGTCAAATAAAAAAACATACTAGCATCAAGGATCGCTTTGGTCTAGACTCTATTTTTGCAGGAAGTGTTAAGGGTTCAGATAGTAAAGAAGAAACTCCACAATTTGTCAATGAATTTAATAATTATTGCGCTAACTCGAATAAACTCAACAGGACTAATTTTCGTGTAGTAGTCAATAGTTGGAATAGTTCTAATGAAAATTACGTCAGAATATTGAGTGAATGGGGAACACCTTTAATTGAGCAATTAATTGCTGATAGCGGGATTATCGAATTCAGACAGGCAATTGTTTGCTATCTGACTCAAGAGAAAAAACCCCTCCTCTTTGCTGCTTTAGCTAATGACTTACAACCTCTCTGTATTAAACTGCAAAAATATTATCAAGAGAGTGGTAGAGAATTGGAAAGTCAGCCGCGAGAACTCGAAGCAATGAAACAACACGAGTTACAGCGTATTTATCAAGAATTACAGAAAGTTACGACAGATTTTAAAGAAGATCTAGAAAAAAAAGTCAATGAGATAGTTACTAATTGCGATCCACTTTTTGAGTCAGACTTTGAGAAGTTAAAAGCTAAAATGATAGTCAGTTTAGATGATTTATTGCAGAAGTTTTCTGTTACAGATGCCTATAAATCTTCAGTGGATAATCATCCTAGAAATTCAACTGCACCTTTTTTAGCTGTCTTAGTTGAAGCACTCTACAGTATATCGAATAAACTAGAGGATGTCTTAATTGAATATACTGAAGTGGTAGTGACAAACTGTTGCGCAAGACTACTAGAAAATATCCGTCAAGCTGAATATTATCGTCATCTATACAGTCTATTGGGAGAAGATGGAGGGATAGAACAAAGTATCAAAGAACTTGAAGAAAATCTGATTGATATTTTAAAGGCTAGTGCTAAAAAAGAATGTGATCGCTATGTCAGGGAAAGCCCAATGTTTTACGATGAAGGAACATTTTCTATCTATCAATTTCGTCAGACTCTAGAACAGACTTCTCAAGGCTATGATTGTCAAAGTATTGTTTATGCAGAACCAGCTATAAGAGAATTATTGAAGCTAGACTTTGAACCTAAAGTTTCTCGGACTATAAGGCGTGATTTTCGTCAGACTATTAACCAAACACTCAAAACAAAACTAATAGAAAAGGTTGAAAAACAAGGAGAATCAATCTTACAAAAATATGATCAAGCGCGTCAATATAAAGAGGCAACTTTAGAAAAGGAAGCACAAGAAATAATTGATCGCAACCAAAGACTACAAGTAGAGATTGAACAAAAAATAGAACTGTATAATCAGGCCATTCTAGAAATCAACACCTGTTTAAATTCTGTGGGAGTCTATGACTCTACTTTACCGCTTGTCATACAACCTGAGCTTCAAGCTAAGCCACTAGCACTAGAATAATAATAATTAAGATTACCTCAGAAAAAGGTTTGAGCAGATGACCATAATTTTTAATAATGCACAAGATCTAGTCGGAGAAGACTATTTTGTACTAGGAATGTCCACCTGTTTTGTCAGAGAAGAAGGCGAAATTTTCAGCATTAAAGTAATTGAACCTTTACCCTATCCAGCTTTAGCTGCTTTAATCAAAGGCAGTCCTACCGCCTATCAAATGGTCATAGCTAAGTCATTAGGAGAGATTTTCCCAGGAGAGAACCCACAAAAAACAGCAGAATTTCCAGAAGATGCTCAATTTTGTCCCGATTTTACCCAAAGAACTATCAGCGCAACCAGAACCTATAAAAACAATACTCAAGCTAAATCTCTCCTACCCCTAGGAAGCATGAAAACAGACTTCAACTTCTCCCAAGAGAAAAAAAGGACGCTCAATGCTAATGATTTTATACTGGAAAAGATTGTACTAAATTTAAGTATAGATCAGGATATTTGAACTAGTATTGGATGAGAGAGCGCGGGCTTATAATCACCTGATTAGGTTAAGCTGGTAAGTAACAAAAAATTTACAATTCTCATAATATGCAGCAAACCGCCTTAAATCTTACCGCTATTGCCATATTTACAATTACCCTCTCATCCCTAGTTGGACCTTTTTTACATATTTCTCCCCTGGTACCGACAGTAACCACAATAGGACTAATGGGACTGCTAGGTATAGACACCTTAACTTGGCAAAACAGAGGTATTTCGATCTTTCTAGATCTTCTCTCAGGTCAAGAACATCGCCGAAGAATAATTCACCATGAGGCAGGACATTTTTTGATTGCCTATCTTTTGCATATACCTATTGCTGACTATAGCTTGAGTGCACTAGAAGCATGGCGGAAAGGACAACTAGGTCTAGGGGGGATTATCCTAGATCAAGAAACTTTACAAAAGACAGAAGTTAAGGAACTACCCATCACTTTAGAAAGATTATCTACAGTTTGGATGGCAGGGATTGCTGCAGAACAAATTGTCTATAATAAAGCAGAAGGGGGAGAAGGTGATCGTCAACAACTATATGCCGCTTTACAACTGAGTGGCTCAGATAAAAGTACTTATCCGGTTAAAGAACGTTTTGCTATCTTACAGGCTAAAACGCTTTTACAAAAATATCCTCAAGCTTACCAAACTCTAGTAGAGTTAATGGAAAGACGTGAGCCAGTACACTTATGTTATAAAGCTTTGAATCTTCTAACACAACAATCGTAAGAGATGTTCAAGAATTCTCTAGGTTAGCTACAATTACAGATAGCGTCACAGAGTCAGATTTTAACAGAGGGTAGGATGGCATTTTATGGTGAGTGGTCACTCAGAATCAAACAAGGATAATAACCCAGTTTATCGAAATTTAGACAGGGAAGAGTTGGATCAGCAATCCTCATCCTTTGAAAACAGTGTAAACGATCTGTTTGAGCTATTTGGACAGGAAAGTTTTGAAGAAGAATCCTTTTCCTCCCCGCTACCCAATGATGAAGAAATAAGTCAAGTATTTTCGCTACCCAATGATGAAGAAATCAGTCAAGTATTTTTTGATGACGACCTCTGGGATGATTCTGTAGCGAGTGATATTTCTGTAGTAAAAAAAGCTCAGCCACAACCTGAAAGTCAACTTAAGATAGCTGAGGAATTAATAGAGCTATTTAGAGACGACCCAGAGGAACCCACACCAAAACAAGAAGAAGTAAAAGAACTTCTCGAAGAAGATGAAGACTTTGATTCTAGTGAAGGGATTGTTATTCTAGAAACTGAAGGCTCAATTGTCTTTGATACTCTGCCAGTCAAAGAAAAAACCACGCCAGAAAAGTCTTTAGTACCTTGCCTATCACTATACAATTCTTTAGAAGAAATAGAAAAACTGATTACTCAGCCAAGGAGTTCTCTATTGGTTGACTTTCAGGCGTTAGAAGCAATGATTAATCAGTCTATTTTCCAAAAGGAAGAAAGCAAAGAACTGGCCCTGTCAGCAGAACATATTTTCGACCACAGCGAATTATTCAATTTTCCCCAAACTAGTGGGCAAGAAACGGCTATAGAAGAAGATCCCTTCGGTGATTTAGAAGAACTGCTCAAGCAAACAGAAAGGACGATGAAGGGAAGAGCAGCAGCATCACCAACAATTGTAGTCGGTGGGCAACCCTTACGAAATCGGGCAACTAAAGCGAAAATCTTTGAGCAAACAATGCGGGTTCCCATCAAGCAACTCGATAACTTGAGTAACTTAATTGGAGAACTAGTTATTAAAAGGAATGGTTTAGAACAAGACCAAGAAAGGATGCAGCAATTCGTAGACAACTTGCTTAACCAAGTACAGACTCTTGGGGATTTGGGAACCCAGATGCAAGAACTCTATGAAAGAACTCTTTTGGAAGGATCACTTTTAGCTAGTCGTAAAGTAAATTCAACTTCTATCTCCAGAAATACGATTACCTCAGAGAGTTCCTCAACTTCTACTAATAATGACTTTGATGCTTTAGAAATGGATCGCTTCACCAGCTTCCACTTACTCGCACAAGAGATGATGGAAGTGGTGGTCAGAGTCAGAGAGTCTACCTCAGATATTGAATTTTTGGTAAGTTCCTCAGAACAGGTTTCACGCTCCCTGCGACAAGTGACAACCCAACTGCAAGAAGGAATGACCAAATCTCGCATGGTCTCCTTTGGCCCTATCGCTGAAAGATTCTCTAGGGCAGTTAAAGAAATATCGCTGAGCCTCAACAAACAAGCAAAATTACAAGTTGACGGTAAAGATGTTCTAGTTGATAAAATGATTCTAGAGCATTTGTATGATCCGATGACTCACCTAGTTAACAATGCGATGACACATGGTATAGAAACCCTTACAGAAAGAAAAAAAGCTGGCAAACTCCCAGAAGGCAAGATAACTATTAGTGCCTTTTTACAAGGCAATCAAACGGTAATAGTAGTGGCCGATGATGGGGCTGGGATAAATCCTCAAATAATTAAAGCAAAAGCAGTAGAAAAAGGATTACTGACTAGGGAAGAAGCAGAAACAATTAAAAAGCAAGAACTATATGATTTACTGTTTCACCCAGGATTTAGTACAAAAGATCGAGCCGATCAATACTCAGGCAGAGGAGTCGGACTAGATGTAGTCAGAACAGCTTTAAGTGAAATTAGGGGCAGCGTTAGCATAGACTCAGAAATCAACAAAGGGACAAAATTCACCATCCGCCTACCATTAACTTTAAGTATTTGTAAAGCTCTCTGTTGTCTGAGTGACTACGCTCGGATCGCTTTTCCAATGGACGGAGTAGAAGCGACAAAAGACTACTCCACTAAGGATATAGTAATTAACCAGACTGGACAGAAATGCGTACCGTGGAATAACACACTTTTACCATTTCAACCACTAAGTGCCCTTCTCTCCTTTAACAGGTCGAACCGAAGAAATAGTGTCTATAGTGGAAAAGTAGATGACGATATATTCTCTCTGGTTATCTTAAGGACAGCAGGAAACTTACTGGCCGTGAAAGTTGAGCGAGTTTTGGGGGAACAAGAAATAGTTATTAAACAGATAGTAGGCCCAATCCCTAAACCTATTGGCATTGCTGGAGCTACAGTACTAGGAGATGGTAGTATTATGGCAATTGGGGATGTTTTAGAACTACTAGAAATTTCTCAAGGACGCTCCCAGGTTGAAAATCTCAACAGCCTCTGGCAAAAAACTATCCCCAATGAACTCCCAACAAATCAAAGTAAAGAAAAAATAGACCCCTTAGTTCTGATTGTAGATGATTCCATAACAGTACGTGAACTCCTCTCGGATAGCTTCACCAAAGCCGGATATCGCGTTGAACAGGCCAAAGACGGGCAAGAAGCTTGGGATAAATTACGCTCAGGTCTATCTTGTGACCTCATTTTCTGCGACATTGAAATGCCTAGGATGAACGGTTTAGATCTCCTAGCTAATATTCAAAAAGATGAGAAGCTCTCGAATATTCCAGTAGCCTTGTTAACCTCACGTGCAGCCGAAAGACATCGTAGTGTTGCTGCTAGATACGGCGCAAGTGGCTATTTTGTCAAGCCCTACACAGAAAGAGACATTCTAGATGCAGCAGATCGGATCATCAATGGCGATGTACTTTTACTAGGCAGTAGTCGAGTTCCCAGAACACCCCAACCAAACCCGCTCACTGAAATTGGGCAACACTCACCTAGTGAGAATATCTACCCAGCCAAAACAGTCGCTCGTATCTTGGTTGTGGATGACTCAGCAACAATTAGGGCCATGATCTCAACGACTCTATCTAAAGGAGGTTACGAGAGCATAGAAGCCCGTGATGGTCAGGATGCTTGGGAAAAGCTGCGTTCTGGACTAGACTGTGACCTGATCCTCTGTGATATTGAAATGCCCAGAATGAACGGGTTAGAACTGTTATCCCGTCTACAAGAAGATAGTCAGCTTTCCACTATTCCTATTGCCATGATCACTTCAAGAGGTGCCCAAAAAATGAAGACCCTAGCAGCAGAAAGAGGCGCTAGGGGCTATTTTGTTAAACCATATATTGACGAAGAGATACTTGATGCTACTAAACGTCTTATCTCAGGTGAAATTCTCTTGGATAGTAGTAATGTACTAAATTAGTGTGGGATTTTAACTTTTCCTTTTAGAGGAGTTTACTGATCTCCTCAGCCGTTTCCTCGCCTGTCTGTATTGCTCCCTCAAAGAAACCAGGCCAGCGAGCAGCCATCTCCGTACCTGCCCAGTAGATAAGTCCTACTGGTGCTGTGAGGGCTTCACCGAAGCTTGTCCACACACCGGGGGGCATAAAGGCAGCGTAACCACCGCCAGCCCAGGGTTCACCTGGCCAATCAACTTCATCGTAAGTAGATGGAGAGAGAGCTTGATCACCGAAGTAGATAACTAGGTCAGAGAGAACTGCTTGGCGACGCTCATCTTCACTCATGGGTCGCCAAGATCTATACCGATCACCAACGACAAATGTGGCAATCACTCCAACTCCCGTTTCTGGATCAGAACTATCCGCACAGAGTTCAATCCACTGACAGTTTCCCAGACCGATTCCGGCAAGCCCTTTCTCCCGCCAGAACGGACGCTCGTAGGAAATCAGGAGCTTAGCACAGCAGCCCATGGGTACTCTTTGAGTGAGTTGTTCTCTTACAGAGGGCATTGGTGGATCATAGATGATGCGACCTGCCAGATGTGGGGGCATCGCAACAATAGCAAACTGTGCGGTAAAGCGGCCTTTTGTTGTTTCTACTGTCAGGGTTGCTGGGTCTTGAATTATGCGTAAGACAGGTTCTCCTAAGTGAATCCTATCTCCTAACTCTGCAGCGATCTTTTCTGGAATTTGCCCCGCCCCACCATGAAGAAGTTCCGCTTCTGGGTGTTCGGACTGCGGCGCACAATTCTGTCCCCAGAGGACGTGTAAGAGTGAAACTTGATTGGGTTCTTCAGGTCCGAGGAAACCGACTGCACGGGCCATATAAGCAAAGTACCAGCTTCCAAAAGCAGTTTTGGTGTTTTCCTCGATCCACTGTGCGAAGGTTTTACTATCAAGTTTTTGATTCTGGTCATTTCGTTGCGGATGTCCAGGGGGCAAGGTTTTTGCAAGTGCCTCGAAACAATTCCACGCTTGCATTGCATCACACCATTCCTCCTCACTTACGCTAGGGCGTTCACCCTCCGGTAAACCCTGGAAAAAACCGTTAAACTCGTAGCGTTTTCCCTCGAACATAAGTACTTTTTGTCCCTCGCCTGGAGTAGGGAAGCGACGCACTCCGTACTCATCAAGTAGAGCAAGGAAACGAGCATGAGTTGAACCAACCCACTGACCTCCTTGATCAATCCACTGCCCTGATGGTAAGTATTTACCATACATCCGACCACCGAGGCGCTCTTGTGCTTCGATTACCAGAACATTGTGACCTAACCTGTGTAGATTACGTGCTGCGATGAGTCCAGCTAACCCAGCACCAATAACTAGGCAATCATAGACGGTTGCCTTTGAGATTGACATAATTTTACCCTCAAATCACTAAAAAATTTATGATAGCTCAAACCCTTTTATCATAATTCTAGTGACTATCGAGATAGAAGGGAAGTCCTTCAAACCATTCAGTTGAATCACCCCCAGACCACAGAACATAAGCCAAATTGAGAAGACTCTCAACTGTATAGCCCAATTTTGTCTCACCTTCAACCAAAAGATAGGGTTTTTGTAACTGGTTTAATATGCTTTGCCATTCCTCAAACCCTTTAACTGTATCTAAAAAAATGGGACTAACAACCTCTTTTTTTAGTAACTTTTCATAAATACCGACATAGTACTTCTCACTATTTGCTGCAAGTTGAACAGCGATTAGAGTTTCTTGGTTGTTCTGTTCTACTCTAGTTTGAGCAAGAGCAGCTAAAGAAGAAATACAAAGTAGGGGTATCTTCAATTGCTGGGCTAATGTCCGTGCTGTTACCAGTCCAATTCTTATGCTAGTGAAGCTCCCCGGCCCTTTAGCTACCGCAATAAAAGCTAAGTCTTGCCATCTTTGCGGCTTTAAAAATTCCTGTAGATATTGATGTAAATGAGTCACCATGTCTCTATCTAGATCCCAAAATTTTACCCTAGTGATTTTAGATGAATCAATTATACCTAAACCCAATTGTCTAGTACTAGTATGAATAGCTAAACCATACTTATTCATATTGCTATTTCTGCCCTTTTGAGATCTAGCCCTCTCTCAAAAATCTCTTCAATAGGTAACATTTCACCCTCTTTGGTCATAAAACGATGGTCTTTAGTTGCCCTAATTACAGAACCATCTTCTAAACTATATTCAAAGATTTCTTGGGCTTCTCTTTGATGCCATTGTGCAATCTTTTGAGTATAGATACAACCTTGGGGATCTATTGTATAGACTGTGCATTGTATTCGGTCTTGAACAATTTTGCCAATAGATAATACTCCATATTCCTGGGTTAAAATGGGACTATCTTCAGCTAAACAATATTCAGCAAAATTAATCATCTGTTCAAAAAGACTTTCTGCAATATATTTAGCTACGCCATTTTTAGCTGCTCCATCAATAAAAAGCTCTCGATGCTTCTGCATCTCTGAAGCTTTCTTTTTGCCCATCGCACGACGCAATAGATCAGCTTCTCCTAAAGAATAGCCTGCTAGATCTTGGGCCATCTTCATAATCTGTTCTTGATAGACTAAAACGGCATAGGTTTCTTTTAAAATAGGTTCTAGTAAAGGATGTTCATATTGAATTTCCTCACGTCCATGTTTGCGATCTATAAATTTAGGAATTAGTCCTGCATCTAAAGGTCCTGGTCGATAGAGCGCTAAAATAGATGAAATATCTTCAATTCCTGAAGGTTTCAAATCAGAGACTATTTGACGCATTCCTGAAGATTCTAACTGAAATATCCCTTCTAAATCCCCTTGTTCTAAAAGGTTATAAGTGTTTTGAATATCGGGTGGTAATTTCTTGACATCTCTTTTTTCTAAGATATGCTGAGCTTTTCTTTCATCTAGAGGTAACTGATCTAAATCAATGTCTATCTTTTGATTCTCTTTAATTAATTCTGCTGTTTTTTGAATAGTTGTTAGATTTTTGAGTCCCAAAAAATCCATTTTTAATAGACCTAACGACTCTAAATCTTCCATAAAATACTGTGTGATAACAGAACCATCTCTATTGATTTGTAACGGGACTATTTCATCAAGAGGTTCTGAAGAGATAACCACTCCTGCTGCATGAACTCCAAAAGTTTTATTAGTCCCCTCAATACGAATAGCCATATCTAACCAACGTTGTACAATTGGATCATTGTCGTAGCGCTCTTTAAACTCTGGTGAAGGCGTATCGTTAGAAATCATTACCTTAAGCTGGGTTGGTTTACCTCTAGAAACAGGAATCATTTTAGTCATTTTATCTGATTCTGCATAGGCAATGTTTAAGACCCTAGCTACATCTTTTAAAACAGCTTTAGATGTCATTCTATTAAAGGTAATGATCTGTGCTACATTACTTTTACCATATTTTTGAGTTACATAATCAATCATTTCATCCCTTCTATCAATGCAGAAATCTGTATCAACATCTGGCATAGACTTGCGTTCAGGATTTAAAAATCTCTCAAATAATAGTCCATGATGTACCGGATCAATATTGGTTATTTTTAGGGCATAAGCTACTAAAGAACCAGCTGCAGAACCCCTACCTGGACCTACAGGTATGTTATTATCTCTAGCGTACTTTATATAGTCCCAAACTACTAGAAAATAAGTAGAAAAGCCCATTTTTTGGAGCATTTTTAATTCATATTCTAGTCTTTCTTTATAGACGGTACTGACTTCATTAATGCTGTGAGATTTTAGGCGTTCTAATAGTCCTTTCATAGCCAGTTCTTCTACATAAGTATCTGCATTATGTCCAGAAGGAACCGGATAATTAGGAATACGAGGTTCACCCATTATTTTATA
>CASBQB010000211.1 GCA_949127655.1 Chroococcales cyanobacterium PMM_0086
AGGGTTAGCCCTATCTCGTAAACTAGCACGACTGCATGGAGGAGAAATTACTTTAGTTTCTCAAGAAGGACAAGGAAGCTGTTTTACATTACACCTGCCATTAAAGTAAGTTAGGAAGAACAGAATGTTAGAAGATAAACTAGTACGAATAAAAGAAATCTTTTCAGAAATGTCCAAGGCAATAATTGCTTACTCAGGTGGGGTAGATAGCGCTTTAGTTGCCTATATAGCCAATTCTACTCTAGGAGAGCTTGCCCTGTGTGTAACCGCCGTCTCTCCCTCATTACTGCCTGAAGAACTAGAGGAGGCTACAGAACAAGCGGGATATATGGGGATCAAGCATGAAATAATTGAAACCCAAGAAATGGAAAATCCTAACTACACCTCAAACCCGATCAATAGATGTTACTTCTGTAAAAGTGAACTACATGATCGCTTGAGAGAACTTGCACAAGAAAGAGGCTATCCTTACATTGTGGATGGAGTTAATCAAGACGATTTACAAGATTATCGTCCAGGTATTCAAGCAGCTAAAGAAAGAGGGGTACGTTCTCCTTTAGCAGAAGTAGGATTAACTAAAACAGAGGTTCGTCAACTTTCTCAACAGTTAGGACTACCCTGGTGGAATAAACCAGCTTCTCCTTGTTTGAGTTCTCGTTTTCCTTATGGAGAAGAAATAACTTTAACTAAATTACAACGAGTTGGCAGGGCAGAAATTTATTTACGTCGACTTGGTTATCAAAATTTGCGTGTTCGTTCTATCGAGGATACCGCTAGAATAGAACTTCCTGCTGACCAAATTAAAGAATTTATTTCTAGAGAGAAGATCAGTGAGTTAGTTAAAGTCTTTCAATCTTATGGCTTTGTCTATGTCACTCTAGATTTAGAAGGTTATCGCAGTGGAAAATTGAATCAACTTCTGAATCTAGTCACAGTTTAAAGCTATTTTTGTCTTTGTGGAAGCGCAAAAACCCCCTTCTAAAACAATTATCCCCATCTATGTTGCTAAAAAATAGATGGGGATATTTTAGTGTTTATATTCTGAAGTTAGAACTTACCAGGATCGTTGTCTAAGGCTAAGAGGAAATTAACCAGATCTGCTTGTTGACGGGGACTAAATCCAGCAGATCTATCTACATAAAATTCATGTCCTGTACCATCAAGATTACTAATTCCTAAAGCAGGGTAGGCTCGATTAGCTTTAATCACGAAACTCCGAAGATTCCGATCAACTAGAGCACGTAAACTACTCGCTGCATCGGCTGGGATAGGGGGAAGTTGGCTAAGAGTGCCCGTCAATCCTAATCCTGAAGGATCAACTACTCTAAAATTGCCATCGCGGCCAATCTGCAAGCTACCTGCTCTTACTGCTACTCCACCATCATGTAAATAGGGAGGAGTTAGGTGCAGACCCCTTAAAGGAGTTGATTTATAACCCCCTTTTGGTAGTAGCCCTATAGGAAGAGTAGTCGGGGTATCAGAGATTCCTGTAGTTGGCACGTCTAATACTTGAGCGTTAGCCACAATAGGTACTGAAGTATTGAGAGTATAGATTTTTGGAGGCACTAATAAACTTTTCAAGCCAAGGCGAGACTGTGCTCGTGCTGGGTTGGTCTTTATGTTGTCGATTGGATGAATTTTGTTATCGGTAAAGAAGGGAGGTATATGGCAAGTTGTACATTGAGCCTGCTTAAATATCTCTGCTCCACGACTAACAGAACCAGTATTTAAGGCTTGCAAGTTTTCAGCTGTTTGATTAGCTGGGGGAACCAGGTTATTTTGAAAAGCTGACATGGCATTAGCAGCAAAAAGAAAAGTACCGCTAGCAATATCCTTGGGATTTCCAGTATTTGGTGAGAAAGCTAGACCATTGTAAGTAAACAAGGAAGGTTTTAAATTGGGGTAGGTGCCTGCTCCTGGTACGGCAATTTGATTCTCTAATTCAGCCAAGCTCGGATCAGGGAAAATTGTCCGCAGCCATACTGAGGGTTTAACAGGCGCGCCATCAGGCAACCTTAGTGAGAGATTAGCCGCATTTTGCAGCAATGTCCCAAGGTAAACTTCTGGATCAATACCGAGAGTTTTTTCACTCAGTTGAGCGGCTGCAAAGAGATTGATTTCTGAAGAGTGCACCCCATTGTTAATGGCAGTGAGTCCAGCAAATGGACCTACGGCAAAGTTACCATCAGCCCCGTAGGGATGCGTTTTAAAGGTGAAAACAGTAGGAATTTGAGTGGTGTTACTAATACTATCCGGCGAACTCTCAAAATGACCAACGGGAACAGCTAAAACAGCATCGTCAAAAGCTTTCTCTAATTTTTGGGGATCGGCTAATCTCACCTGTTTCCCTTTACTGTCGATAATAATTTTACCGTCACCTTGGTATTTAGGGTCGAGGGGATTGAAATTTAACCGAGCAAACCCTGCGGCTGTATTGGGTGCCAAACTAATTAATAAAGGAATAGCTAGTTCACCATTCGGGATACCTGCGATAGCTTTACCTTGACTCGAAAGACCAGTATGGCATAGTGCACAGGTAATACCTAGGTTAGGAGTCAATCCTATCGGTAAACTCCCGCCTTTTTCGACCTTAAAACCTGTGTTAACCGTTGTTCCCTTGCTCAATGTTTGACTGCCTAGGGTAATATCTTTCAACAGGGTAATCTGCAAATTTGCTGTAGGCTGACCTTGCAATTTACCTATTGCTGTGAGCACTTCTGGTAGGACTATTTGAAGTCCTTCGCCAAAACCGAATACGCCTTGTAAACCAAAAGGGTCACCAATTTCACGCTCAAAAAATATCTTCTCACCCTGCGCGATCAAGTCTTTAGTAACATGAACGGCTCCTATTTTTTGATAGGAAGTGGGATCATTGGGGTTAAGTCCTTTTGCTGAAACTAGTACCGCTGCTTCCTGCGCATTTAGGGACTTACCAAAATAGTCGTAATAGTCTTGGGACTGAAGCGGTGCAGGTTGGAGGAGAGCTAATGAATTTTGGCTTCTCACCAACTCGGCCGAGAGTGTAATTCCCAAGAAACTGACTACAAAAATGGCTACTAAGACAATAATGCTCGCTTTAGAAGCGATTGCTCTTTTGATTGGCTCTAAAAACTCTTTAATTTGATATTTCATTTTCATTCCAATTTAGCTGGATTTGGCACAATTGATTAAAGACCGTAACCTGACTGTCTGATTGAAATAGGAAAAAACCAACAGCATAAGGATTATAGATAATCTTCTTTTAGTCAGTTTCTCTATAACTTCAAACCTCTATTAGTGCATTTTGACTACTATAAGAAAATATTAGCACTTATTTTAAGAAAAAATGTCTAAGTTTCTCAAAAAATAAGTAAAGATTTGGTAACTTTTCTACTTAATTTATTTTCGTTCTCTGTAATTGCCTATCTCTTATAGACGTACTATTCTTTAAGACAAGTCAATAGTTAGTAGTTATATATTATCTAAAAACAGCTATAAAACTTATACAGCAAAATGCCAGATAGTCTATTAAGATAACTAGAAAAGACTAACATACATAGTCAATTTTATAAAAGTGTGTGAGAGAGTAATGTGTGATTACTACAGTCAATTTACCGCAACTTAGTCGGACTAGCAAAAAAAGCTCAGCAGTAAACCTCTTGGTTCTAGGATTTTTTGTACTACTCTGTTGTTGGTGGGGAGGAAGACAGGTAAAGTCTGTTTTAACTGAACCACAAGCAATAGTGGTTTTAGGTGGACATGAAGAAAGAGAACATCTAGCTGCTAAATTAGCCATGCAGCATCCAAATATTCCTATCTGGGTATCTTCAGGTAGTCCTACTCTATATGTGGAAAAGATCTTTCGTAAGGCAGGGATTAATCTTAATCGCTTACATTTAGACTATCGTGCCAAAGATACTGTCACTAACTTTACAACCCTTGTTGACGAATTGAAAGCCAAGGGCATAGAGAATGTTTATCTGGTAACCTCAGAAAACCATATGAGACGCTCTTATCTGGTAGGAGAAATTATCTTTGGCAGTCGAAATATTGTTACACGTCCGGTTTCGGTCAAATCACAAACTCAAACAGAATCTTTGGGAAAATCTCTCAGAGACAGTGTTAGAGCTATTTGGTGGTTAATGACTGGCTCAACAGGACGAGTTTAAGACTTTTTAATTATACATTTTAGATTGTCGAGAACATTTTTAGCTTCTTGCTGGGCATCTTCCCCAAAAGCCATAATAATAACCTGCCTTTCATAAGTTCCTACTACGGCCTTTAAAGTATATTGAGTAGCAGGAATTTTAGTCAGTCCATCTAAAAGAGTTTTTTGACCTTTTTCTATTACAAGAGAGGCTTCTTGTCCACAGAATTCTTGATTTTTTTCTTCTGTAGATTCCGCGATAAACTGATTGCCTAAAAAAATATCTAGAAAAGATTTAAGGTCTATATTTTCAGTTGTAAACTCCCTATTTACTTTTTCTGCAATTGGTACTTTAGCAATCAGAATTTGTAATTTAGGATAACTTGTATTGGTAACATTTTTAATACTATTAACTAAAGCTATTCGTGCTCCACCAAAATTAATGCCTAATACTGCTTTAGAACCACCAGGAATATGATAATTAAGTAGACTTTGGGCAATTACTTCAGAACGGACAGGATCTGAAATATTCTTCCAGCCTAAGCCTGCGCTACCAACTAAAATTAAAGCTAAAGCTCCTAAAGTAATCCCTATTGCTTCCCAAATACTGACAGAATAAACTGAATTAGAATGAGTATTGGTCATAGTCTTAGGAGTTCCAACTAGATTTATTTAAGTCAATACCGAGAAAATGATCAAAAAAGCGACTCCGCCAAATAGCCCTTAAAATCAAAGCCCATTCTAAACCAACTAAACCAATAAAAAGATAGTTTAAAAAGCCTAAATTTGCCAATTCAAAGAACTGTCTGAATGGTTGAATAGCCACAATCAAAAAGTATATAGCTATAAGTACTACTGACATGATTGTGTAACGCCAATCTCCATTAAGTGGTTCACCTGCTACCCAAACAGTTGTAGGGGGTTTGAGGAAGGGTAAAAGTAACAATTGCCCAATAATTAAAATAGAAACTAAGGCACTGCGAGGAATAGCATAATCAACATTACTCAAATTAGCTGTTGGAGGTAAATTGAGGATAGCCACAACAAGATACATTAAATAAACCAACAGAGAAATCAGGGTTAAAGAGAGAGAGGATGGCAATACAAAATTTAAAGTGGCTGGGATTAAATGTCGATGACTCATTGCTCCAGGTTTAGCCCAAAGAGGAATTAACATAGTAGGAAAACCTACCCCAATTAGAGTCACAATAGCACTCTGTTTATTCTCAAGAGGAAAACCATCAGTTACTAGTCCTGTCGAGAAAATCAATAGAGTGATACAGAGAACACGCACCAGAAAGAGTTTCATCACATCTAGAATGGCATTACGAATGCGCTGTCCCTCTAAAAAAGTGTGAGGAAGAGAGGCAAAAGAATCTTTTAACAAAACAATATCAGCTACTCCTCTAGTTGCCTTACTGCCGCTTTCCATAGCTATTGCTAGGTCTGCTTGTTTAAGAGAGGGAACATCATTAACCCCATCTCCTATCATGGCAACATGGTTACCCAAACTGCGCAAGCTTTTGACTAGTTCAGCCTTTTGTTCTGGTGTGATTCTGCCAAAAATAGTGTTATTTTGAGCAGCCTGGATAAACTGTGTTTGATCTAGTTTGGCTAGTTCAGTGCCAGAAATTACCTTGATATCTTTGCTTAAACCTGCTTGTTTGGCTAAAGCTGCTACAGTGTTGGGATTATCGCCTGAGATGACCTTAATTTCAATCCCAGCTTGTGTAAATCCGGCTAAAGTCTCTTTAACTTGAGGACGCAATTCATCACTAAAGCGGATTAAACCTAGGGGTTCAAGTTGAGTTGGTAATTCTTGACGCTCTTCTACTAAAGCTTGAGAACTTTGGGCAAAGAGAAGAACTCTTAAGCCTTTTTCTGTAGCTTCACTAATCCAAGTATTTGCGGTCGCACTTAAGTTGAGGGACTTTCCCAAGATTTCCGGCGCACCTAGAAAATAAGCATTTTTATCTGCATCGGTAAAACTCAAAGCACTCCATTTACGTTCAGAAGTAAAAGCTATTTCGGCTGATAATTGACGTTTTTCTCCTGGATAGGCTTCCTCGATAGCTTCACTAGTTTTATTTGGACTTTGAGTACTTGTGGCATAATCTCCTAATAGAGAGAGCAGTTTTTCTTGAGATATTTCTATTGGATAAATAGTATCTAACTTGATCTTATTCGCAGTCAAGGTACCTGTTTTATCCAAACAGAGAATATTGACGTTACTGAGAGATTCTACTGCATTAGCCTGTTGAATTAAGACATCTTGCCCTAACATCCTGACAGCGCCCAAACCATAAGCTAGGGTGATCGCTAATAGTAGTCCTGCTGGAACTAACCCTGCTACAACAGCCGCCTTTTGCACTACATCATTAAGAGAAAGTGTTTGACTTAAAAAACTGATAGCGACCAGAATCCACAAAAAGCAAGCTAAAAGAATAAAAATACGAATCAAGAGATTGATTTCTTTTTGCAAGGAAGTCAAAACCCGTTTAAAAGTTCTCGCATTGGCCATCAGCTTATAGGCCACTGTTTCTGCTCCCACTTTCTGGGCCTGATAACAAGCTCTCCCACTGACACAAAAACTGCCTGAATAGACTTCTATTCCCTCTTGCTTAGCAATTAAATCTGATTCTCCTGTTAAAAGAGATTCATCAACTTCTATCTTTCCTTCCCCTACTATTTGACCATCTACTACAATTTGATCCCCAGATTGAACCAGTACAATATCTCCTAGTACTATTAGACTAGGATCTAGATGTACTTCGAGTCCTTCTCGGATTACAGTAGCTTGAGGACGGTTTAACAGGGCAATTTGATCCAGTTTTCTTTTTGCCCAAATCTCTTGATAGATATTAACAAGTACCCCACCAAAAATAACAATCACAACTAGTACTCCATCTCCAATACGTCCTAGCCGCAACATAACTAGAGAAATAAAGAAAAATACTCCATTGACGAAGGTCAGAAGATTCTCTGAGAAAATTTGACGATAAGAGCGACTGGTTTGTAGGGAAACATTGTTACCTTGTCCTGCAGCACGGCGTTCTATCACTTCTTTTTCTGTGAGTCCATTAACAAGAGAAGTCATAGTGAGAATTGTATTAGGTACAGGTAGCAAAAATAAATATCTGTGATTTTAGGTTAAGAAGTAGTAGAACCTTTTTTTAATCTTGAACCCTATCTATAAGGATTTGGTTGTATACCAGCATTGTAAGGCTGCTGTGTCTGTACGTTCCCATAGGGCTGTACTTGATAGGGATTAGATGTATAAGGCTGCTGTGTCTGTACGTTCCCGTAGGGCTGTACTTGGTAGGGATTAGAGGCATCAGGCTGCTGTGTTTGTCCGTTTCCGTAAGGCGGTACTTGGTAGGGATTAGGGGTATAAGTTTGTCCTGGATAAGTGTTTGAGTAATTAGGGTAGTTGCTCTTAGATAAAACTGCAGTACCAGCAGGAGCGGGGATAGTTCGTCTTTGATTATTAAAACGTCTTAGAGAAGAGTTAAGGGGATTTTCTGCAGAGGGACTTGCCAGAGGAGTTAAAGTAGGTACTCTTGTAGTAATCTGTTGGTTAGAAGAAACATTGTTATCTTTTCTACCTTCAAAAGGTGAGATAAAAGTTTTAGGTAAGGCTGGAAACAAGTTAGCAATTGGGCTACTTTTAGGACTGGGATTAGGATTTTTAGATTTTTCATTCTTACCAAGGTTGATCGTTTGATCAGGCAGTTGTCTAAAAATCTGACTACCTAGAGTTGAACTACTATCTTGTTGAGCAGTGTTTTTGCTCTCTTCTTTGGCTGCCTTGATAGGTTTAGTTTTAATCTGTTCTTTTTGATTATCGTTTTTACTTTTAGCAGACTTAAAAGGTTGATAAAAATAATCGGGAGTCTTATTAGTCTCATCTTCACCATTGATACTTTGAGAGACTCCTCCCAACCACTCTGGGTGTTGAAGATAACTCCAAATAACTAGGGGAACAGTTCCAAGTATAAATAAACCACTTACTATACTTAAACGACTATAAGCTTGAAAACCTTTTTTTAGTTGAAAATCTGCTTTTTTAGTGGGTTGTCCAACATCTTTCATAACTATTACTCCTATCTATGACAAACGAGAAGACTGAATTAATAATAACGCGCCTGCACCTAGTCCTAGCATATTAGGTAACCAAGCTGCCATAACGGGGGATAAGATACCCCAAATGCCTAATGAACTTGTTAAAAAAGAAGTTAAGTAGTGAGCAAAAATCAAGCCTACACAAATACCAAAACTAGTTGCCCTATTCGTACTCTGTGGTCTAAGCCCCAAGGAAGCGCCAATTAAGCCAAATACTAAACAGATAAAGGGTAGAGCTATTTTCTCTTGAATGCGTACTTCTAACTTACGCACTTTCTTTTCATTGCCACTGAGTTTAATGACATCTAGATATTTACGTGCTTCTTGAATACTCATCTCAGCATAGTCTCTGTTTCTTGAGGTTAAATCTAAAGGAGCACGCGGTAATGCTAATTCTTGATGAGCAAAGCGAACAATATTCTGATATGAACCATCGGGAGCAACCAAATAGATAGTTCCATCATAGAAATCCCAACGGTTTTCGGCAATATTCCAAGTAGCTGAATCCGAAGTCACAATTTGATTGATTCCTTTTTGCGAACGATCTAAAATAGTTATTCCCTGCATTTTTTTGCCATCAAATTCATCTGCGTAGAATAATCTCCTTAAAAACGTTTCTTCGTTACCATCGGGATGCTTAATTTTCCCGTATTCAGGATAAATGATGTTGCGTTCTTTAAAAGAGGGGTTATCTTGCTGTACAGCCTTTTCTAAAGAAATAGAAGCTTGATAGTTGGCCATAGGAGCAACCCAGTCACTAACTATAAAAGTGATCCCAGTTACTACTAAACTCAAGATAAAACAGGGGATCACCATTCTGTAGACTCTAACCCCGATACTCTGCAAAGCAATCAATTCACTGTCGCTAGAAAGACGACTATAAGCCATCAAGGCTGCCAGTAACATGGACATAGGAAAGGCTAGAACAATAAAGCTGGGCAGCTTTAAAAAGAGGATTTGTATAGCAATCCACATAGGTAGTCCAGACTCGGTAACCCTTCTGACTAAATCAAACAGAGTCCCTATAGAAAGAGCCAAAGAGGTAAATAGTCCCATCCCGAAGACAAAGGGTAGAAGTAACTCTAATGTTATATAACGATCCATTAGAGAAAATCCGGGCAGATTGAAGTTCCACTGAGCCTGTTCTTTTTTAATATTCATAACAACTACAATTGAAATCTCTCACCTAGATAATACTGTCTAACTAAGGTGTTACTATACATTTCTTCAGAATTACCTGCAGCCAAGATTTGACCCTCTCGCATAATGTAGGCCCTATCAGTAATCGCTAGTGTCTCTCTGACATTATGATCAGTAATCAAGATTCCCATACGCCGATCACTTTTTAATTGAGCTATTAAATTTTGTATTTCCGCGACTGCTATCGGGTCAACCCCGGCAAAAGGTTCGTCAAGCAACAGAAACTGTGGACCTTCTAATCCTACTGCTAAAGCACGGGCTAATTCTGTTCTTCTTCTTTCGCCACCTGATACTTCTGAACCTTTTGTTTGAGCAACTTTTTCTAAGCGAAATTCGCCTATTAGTTGATTTAAACGACTACTTCTCTGACGAGATGGTACCCCTGTTTGTTCTAAGGCTAGTTCAATATTTTCCCTCACTGTCAGATGACGAAAAATACTTGCTTGTTGAGTTAAATAACCTAATCCTAGACGTGAGCGTTGATGTAGGGGAATTTTCGTCACCTCTTGTTGATTTAACCACACTTTTCCCTCATTGGGTTTAATTAGTCCGGTTGCAATATAGAATATTGTTGTTTTTCCAGCCCCGTTAGGCCCTAGAAGTCCTACTACTTCACCTGGTTCTACTTTAAGACTAACTCGATTAACAACCCGTCTTTTGCCATAAGATTTATGAATATTCTCTAAAATAAGTGTCATTTAGCCAAATTTAGGGTTTTTTAATCTGACTTGTATTGTTCTTTGTCTCGCTTTCCTTGACTAAATAAATTGATTCTACTTGTTGAGTGTTTTGTGGTGTTGCAATAAACCGCCCTTCATCAATCAAATAAGTCATACTTTCTGCTCTCATACTGTTTCCTTCTTGCAAAGCATAAACATTCCCTGTCATTACCAAGCGACGCTCTTTGCTAAAGTATTGTGCTTGCGCTGCTGTAGCTTGTAATTTCCGAGCAGGATAGTAGACTTGTACATTCCCTCTAGCTGTCACCACACCAGTTTTTGAGTTAGCTTCTTGAATATCAGAACGTACTGTTAGTGGGCTATTGGGTGGAATTGGTTGGGTTGGTTGGGCTAAACTAGCTGGACTCAATAGTCCCCCTAGTAATATTAGCCCTCCTGTTATCCTGATGCAAGATTTATTCATAGTTATGGATTGGAAGTATCTATCTCAATCTTAGCAATTCTAGGAAAAAGACTTTTTAAAGTCTTTTTTTGTTCGAGGATCTGCTCAGGAGATATTGCTTGAAGTGCTTTGAGTAGCTGATAACTAGCTCTAAAGAGTGGATCAACTGCTATTTCTTCATAACTTGGTTGGTAATCTTTTAAGAGTCTAGTTCCTTGTCCTAAAAGTGTAACGGCTCCTCTCCAGTTATCTCTTTCTAGGTGATAACAGCCTACTGCAATTTGTAAAATGCCTTGATAGAAGCTCTTGTGAGGCTCAGAGCTTTCCAACCAGAGGGACTCTAGGGTATCATGACACGCATAGAATTGGTGCTCATTAAACTCCTTTACGCCTTGCCAAAAAGCAACAGGTAACATCGGTTTTAACCTTTGATTTTCTCGGTGGTTTCTTTGATGTATTCTAAAGAAATAGCTTGTTCGGAACCCACGAAAGGATTATCCGGTGTTATGAAGAGCATACAATGACACTCTTTTCTTTCCCGCATAGGAACACAAGGGCAATTCCAAAAAGTCGATTTTACTTCAGCTTCTTTATCTTCATAGTGACGACAAGGGCATAAAGGAGCGCCCAAGTCTTGTTTATGTTTAGCTAACCCTTCAATTACCACAGCCGTTACAGACAAATCACTACAAAAGAAAGTATCTGTACGTTTAGCATATTGCTCAGAAAAATTACGCATTGCTTCAAGCATTTTATCAGATTGGGCTGTCTCTTGACTCATAAACTACCTCGCTAGAACTTTTTGGTACTCGAAACTCTTTCCTTTGCTAATCCTAACTTATTAGGGCATTTCTTAAAAAACAGTTCAGGCGCTCAAAGAGTCAATTGTTTCTCATTTATCTTAGGAAAAGGTTATGATGAGGGATCATAATCGCTAATCTAAGTCTATTTAAAGTCTCATATAAATTGATTTGGCTCCTTTAAAAGCAAACTAACCCCCCTATTTTTGAGTAAGAGTGACTACCCAACTACCGACTATCTCCCCCCTCTCCCCCAACAATCAAACTGATGCGCTAGAAGACTGGCATAGTAATCAGCGTAGCCAAATGATTGCTATATTGGACTTCGGTTCCCAATATTCAGAATTGATTGCTCGTCGTATCCGCGAGACTCAGGTCTATTCAGAAGTACTCTCATACAGAACAACCGCTCAAGAACTCCAGCAAATTAACCCCAAAGGAATCATCCTCTCAGGTGGACCAAATTCTGTCTATGACGAAGGAGCACCGCAATGTGATGCACAAATTTGGGAATTAGGTATACCGATACTAGGAGTCTGCTATGGAATGCAGTTAATGGTCAAGCAATTAGGGGGTACTGTTGAAAGAGCAGAACGAGGTGAATATGGCAAAGCAGCTCTTTATATAGACGATCCAACAGACCTATTGACCAATGTAGAAGAGAGTTCAATCGCCTGGATGAGTCATGGAGACTCCTGCCTAGATTTACCAGAAGGATTCAAAATTCTTGCCAGTACTGAAAATACGCCAAATGCAGCTATAGCTAATCATCAAAGACGACTATTCGGTGTACAGTTTCACCCAGAAGTAGTACAGTCTCAAGGTGGATTAGCCTTGATTCGCAATTTTGTCTATCACATTTGTAAGTGTGAGCCTACTTGGACAACAGAAGCTTTTGTAGAAGATTCGCTCAAAGAAATCAGAAAGAAAGTAGGAAAGAAAAAAGTCTTATTAGCGCTTTCCGGTGGTGTAGACTCCTCAACACTAGCATTTTTAATGTATAAAGCTATAGGTGAGCAACTAACCTGTATGTTCATAGATCAAGGGTTCATGAGGAAAGGAGAACCTGAACGCCTGATGAAGATCTTTGACAATCAATTTAACATACCGATAGTCTATGTAAGCGCCCGTGAAAGGTTCTTAAAACAAGTAGAAGGGATCACCGATCCAGAAGAAAAAAGAAGACGCATAGGACATGAATTTATTCGGGTTTTTGAAGAAGAATCAAGCAGACTAGGACCTTTTGACTACTTAGCACAAGGAACCCTCTATCCAGATGTCATTGAGTCAGCAGATACCAACGTAGATCCAAAAACAGGAGAACGGGTAGCAGTAAAAATAAAAAGCCATCACAATGTCGGTGGACTGCCGAAAAACCTTCGCTTTAAACTAGTCGAACCTCTACGGAAACTCTTTAAAGATGAAGTACGGAAAGTAGCTCGCTCGATAGGACTACCTGAAGAAATTGTCAGTCGTCATCCCTTCCCAGGACCTGGACTAGCTATTCGCATCTTAGGCGAAGTTACTACAGAAAAACTGAACATATTAAGGGATGCTGACTTTGTAGTCAGAGATGAAATCAGCAAACAGGGAATGTATCACGACTTCTGGCAAGCATTTGCAGTATTACTGCCAGTTAGAAGTGTTGGGGTGATGGGGGACAAAAGAACTTATGCTTATCCGATTGTGTTACGCTTTATAACGAGTGAAGACGGGATGACAGCAGATTGGTCTAGAGTTCCCTATGATTTATTAGAAACGATTGCCACCCGCATTGTCAACGAAGTCAAAGGGGTAAATAGAGTGGTCTACGATGTCACATCTAAGCCACCTGGCACCATTGAATGGGAGTAAAAAAGATTTATGTTTGATAAAAGAGTCAGCGGGATCTTGTTACATCCCACATCTTTTCCTAGTAATTATGGAATTGGAGACATAGGAAGAGAAGCTTATAAATTTATTGATTTTTTAGCAGACTCTAAGCAGCAAATTTGGCAAATCTTACCACTAGGTCCGACAGGGTATGGAAATTCACCCTATTTATGTTACTCGGCAATTGCCGGAAACCCACTGCTGATTAGTCTAGAGTCTCTCCAGGAAGCAAACTGGTTAACCAATGAAGATTTTGAACAAGCAGGACATCCAGACTGGTCTCTAGACTACGTAGATTTTGACGCAGTTAAACTCTACAAAATGAGCCTATTAGAAAAAGCCTATCAAAATTTTCAAGCTTGGGCAACAGTAACCGATCAGGCAGCATTTCAAAGATTTTGTATAGTTGAAGAAGATTGGTTAGAAGACTATGCCCTGTACATGTCCATTAAAGAAGCCCATCAAGGTGCTAGTTGGCATCAATGGGATGTGGGGATAGCAAACCGAGATAAAATCGCGCTGGAAGCTTGGCAAGAGTCTCTCAAAGAACGCATACTCTACCATCAGTTCCTACAGTATATCTTTGCTCAACAATGGACTTGGTTGAAAGCTTATGCCAATCAAAAAAATATCCTCATTTTTGGCGATATTCCTATTTATGTAGCCCATGATAGTGCTGATGTCTGGTCACATCCAGAAAACTTCTGTCTCGATCCAGAAACAGGTGAAGCAGCTTTGATGTCTGGTGTACCGCCTGATTATTTCAGCGAAACAGGTCAACTGTGGGGAAATCCTGTTTATAACTGGGAACAACTAGCAGAAACGGGCTACAGCTGGTGGATACAAAGAATCAAGAAAAACCTTGCTCTAGTAGATATGATCAGAATAGATCATTTTAGAGGTTTTGAAGCTTTCTGGGCTGTTCCACAAGGTGAAAAGACTGCTCAGAAGGGAAAATGGATCAAAGCACCTGGGGAAGCTTTCTTCACCGAATTAAAAGCACAATTAGGCTCTTTACCTATTATTGCCGAAGATTTGGGCTTAATTACTCCTGATGTTGAGTATGTAAGAGATCTTTTCGGTTTTCCTGGGATGAAAATATTGCAATTTGCTTTTGATTCAGATCGGGATAACATTTTCTTACCCTATAACTATCTCAATCGTCGTTGTGTGGTCTATACAGGAACGCATGACAACGATACGACCGTTGGTTGGTTCTCTGGTCGTTCCGAAGAAGAACAGGCTAGAGTAATTGATTATCTGGGCTGTGTCGGTTCTAGAGGCATTCACTGGAGCTTAATTCAACTTGCTCTAAGTTCTGTGGCCAATTTAGCGATCTTTCCCTTACAGGATATCCTCGGTTTAGGGACAAATGCCAGAATGAATAAACCAGGTCAAGCAGAAAACAATTGGGACTGGCGTTATCGGGATGATACTCTTAATCAAAGTATCTCAGGACATCTGGCTTATTTGACTTATCTTTATGGTAGAGCAGGACAAATATCCACACTCTCTGCTTAGGGTTTATTAATAACAGGTTTAGGGGGTTAGTCCCCCTTTTTACTTAGTGTTATAACCCTTCTATAACAAGTCCTTCTTCTATTTGGACTTGGACTGCACGTCCTTTAATTATCAACTGGTTATCCTTATCTGTTAAGTATTTCAAATTGCCTCTAGTCTTCCAACTTTTGAAGATACCTAACAGACTGACCTGCCTTTCCCAGTCATAGGCATAAATAATAAACCTATCTCCGTATTCTGTGACAATTTTTTGGCATCTAAGCTCGAAGTAAGACCTTTCTAGATTGCCTTCTATTAAAACATCACCGCCTAAATTCCAAATAGATCTATCTATTATTTCTTTTAAGCCGAGATTGTTTACTAATTCAAATTCAATCATTAAAATAGGCTCCCTATTTTAGGTTTAATCTAGCAACACTGCTAGTTTTATAGGTTCTCTTGTCAGGCAAAAGGTTCAATAGTTCAGTAAGCTCATTAAGTAGGTTAGCTTTGAAAATTGGCTTGTTTCTCCTTTAACGAGAGGGTGAGCTTTTAATAATAAGCTACATTTTCTTAATTTGACAATTTATTAGATGATTAGAGGGAGTAATTGCCGAACCTCCCCTCTTTAGATAGATTAGTTTTCTAGAATATCTTGCCTCTATAAGTCAAAAAAAAATTAACTAGGGTCTGCTAATTTTAGTTTAATGTCATTAGTAGAAACAGTTAAGTTAACTTTTAATAGTTGATCCCCTTAAAGTTTGTCTAAAGTTATCACTGTCATTTCAGGGGGACAAAAAAGACGACCGGGAAAGTAACTGCCCAAACCTCGGTTAACATAAAGTTGATTCCGTCCTATCTGGTGCCATCCCTGCGCCCATTCCCAATGTGTAACCGCCGTAAAAATTGGTCGCCAACCAGGTATTAAATTAGTCAGAGATTTCGGTACATGACGCTGAATTTGTCTGACTATTTGAGGAACAGGCCCTAAACCAGGTAAGATTACTTGACCTCCATGTGTGTGGCCAGATAGTTGTAAGTCAACTCTGTAATGTTGTAAGGGTTCTGCAGAATCAGGATTATGAGAAAGCACTATCCGAGGAATATTTGAGGCTAGGTGGCAAAAAATAGCTTCTGGTTTAAATTCCCTTGACCAAAAGTCCGCTAGTCCAACTATGGGTAATTCTGGTCCAAAAGGGGTGACAATACGATTCCAAAGAACCTCTATTTTAATACTAGTCATCGCTTTAATGACTTTGTGTCTTAAGCTAACTGAATAACTGTCATGGTTCCCTAACACAGCTAATGTTCCAAATTTGCTTTTGAGTCCTTGTAATTTAAGCATCAAACCATCGAGACTATCAGACTCTTGAGTGATGTAATCCCCTGTCAGCAGCACTAGATCGGGGTAAATTTGATTACTAGCTTCAATACACTCATCAAGTAGGTCTTGTGACAGATTAACCCCGTCATCATGTAAATCAGATAATTGAACCAATGTTATTCCGACCAAGTTAGTCGGTAGGTCTTTTAAACAGATGGTGATCCTTTCTATCTTTAGGGATTCATTAAACATTAGTTAGAGCAATTTAGCAGATTTATTGGCAGGAGCTTTCCTGATTTTACCTTAGAGATAAATTTTCTTTGTTGAGTAATTCTGTTTTAATTTATTGCTTAATCTAATCTTTACTTCTTGTTAATCTAGGTAATTAACCATTCTAAATGTTTACCAAGTAACCGCTCAAGATTATAGCCTTGTACAATTGTCCCTCTAGCCGTTAAGCGTATCTCACGCATTCGATCCCGATGATCTAAGACCTCATCTACTGTATCGGCAATTTGTTGAGGAGAAAAGAAATTGACAAGTAAGCCATTTACTCGATCCTCAATCAATTCTCTAACAGGAGGGGTATCAGAAGCGACCACTAAACAACCTACAGACATCGCTTCAAGCATCGACCAAGAGAGAACAAAGGGACGAGTAAGATAAATATGAACTCCCGATGCTTGGAGAACTTTTAGGTATTGGTCATAAGGGAGAGAACCTGTAAAATGAACCCTTGATAAATCTAGGCTCAATTTTTTCAGCATTAATTGTTTAAAGCTTTGTTCATCAGGTAGCGTTTTCCCATAAGCGACCCGATCCTCTCCGACAATTACTACATGACAATTGGTTCTGCGTTGTAAAATGAGCGAAACAGCCTCCATAAACTGAGGAAAACCTCGATAAGGTTCCATTCCACGGGCAACATAAGTAATAATTTCATCTATCCCTGATAGATCTAATCCAATAGAAGGTAAAACTAGTCGAGGATCTGGTTGAGGAGAGAAAAATCTAGTATCAACACCATCATGTAAAACATGGAGTTTGCTGTGGAATTCTGGGGGAAACTGTTGTCTTTGCCAGTATGTAGGAGATAGTCCCCGATCACAACTGACTAGATC
>CASBQB010000212.1 GCA_949127655.1 Chroococcales cyanobacterium PMM_0086
CAATAGAGTAGATATTAGAGATTAACTTAACAAATTATGAGAACCTATTATTGTGGAGAACTGAGTAAAGAACACTGTGCCAAGACTGTCACCCTTTATGGATGGGTTGATCGTCGTAGAGATCATGGGGGAGTAATCTTTATTGATTTGCGAGACCGCGCGGGCGTTGTGCAAATCGTCAGTGATCCACAAAGAACACCAGAATCTTATCCTATTGCTGAGTCTTTACGCAATGAATATGTAGTGAAAATCTTGGGCAGAGTAAGTCAACGTCCTGAAGAGTCACTTAATCCAAGGATAGCAACAGGAGAAATAGAAATCTATGCAGATGAAATAGAGATTCTCAATATTGTTCATAAACAACTTCCTTTTGTCATCTCAGCTACTGAGAATGAGTCGGTAAGAGAAGAGGTTCGACTGCAATATCGCTACCTGGACTTAAGACGGGAACGCATGAGTCAAAATCTCCAGCTACGTCATCAAGTTGTCAAAACAATGCGCCGTTATCTAGAAGATCAAGAGAACTTTATCGAAGTGGAGACCCCTATACTTACTCGTTCCACCCCAGAAGGTGCTAGAGATTATCTTGTTCCTTCTAGGGTCAATGAGGGTAAATGGTATGCCCTGCCCCAATCTCCCCAGCTTTTTAAACAGCTTCTGATGGTCTCTGGGTTAGATCGTTACTATCAGATAGCGCGTTGTTTCCGAGATGAAGATTTAAGGGCGGACAGACAACCAGAATTTACTCAATTAGATATAGAGATGAGCTTTATGTCTCAAGAGGAGATTCTCTCTCTCAATGAGGGGTTAGTCTCTTATATCTTCAAAAATGTCAAAAACATTGATTTACCCCGCCCCTTCCCCCGTTTAACTTATAGTGAGTCGATGGATCGCTATGGGTGTGATCGCCCTGATACTCGTTTTGAACTAGAACTAGTGGATGTTTCAGATATTCTGCAAGATTCAAGTTTTAAGGTCTTTTCTGAAGCGGTTCAAAAAGGAGGCAAAGTCAAAGTGCTGCCTATTCCTTTGGGTAATGAGATCTTCTCAAATGTCAGAATTAAACCCGGTGGAGATATCTTTAGGGAAGTAATAGAGGCAGGTTCTAAGGGATTAGCTTATATTAGGGTCAGAGAAGGACTAGAAATAGATACTATTGGCGCAATTAAAGATAATCTCAGTGAGGAACAAAAGAAACTTTTATTAGAGAGAACTGGTGCTCAACCTGGACATCTCTTACTTTTTGGGGCAGGAAACACAGATATTGTCAATAAGTCTCTCTCTCGTTTACGTTTAGTAGTAGGGGAAGAATTGGGCTTAATTGATCACGACAAAGTAAATCTGCTCTGGGTAACTGACTTTCCTATGTTTGAATGGAATAATGAGGAAAAAAGATTAGAGGCTCTTCATCACCCTTTTACAGCACCTAGACCGGAAGATCTAGCAGATTTAAAAACTGCGCGTGCACAAGCTTATGATTTGATTTTCAATGGGGTTGAGGTAGGGGGAGGTAGTTTAAGAATCTACCAAAGGGAAATACAAGAGAAGGTTTTTGCAACGATTGGTTTATCTCCAGAAGAAGCAATTAATAAATTCGGCTTTCTCTTAGAAGCTTTTGAATATGGTACCCCCCCACATGGTGGGATCGCCTATGGGTTAGACCGTTTGGTGATGTTACTCGCTAAGGAGTCTTCGATCCGAGATGTTATCGCCTTTCCCAAAACTCAACAAGCTGCTTGTTTGTTGACAGATGCACCTAGTGGAGTGGATCTAAAACAGCTTAAAGAGTTGCATATTGCTTCAACATATAAACCTAAGTCTGAGAAAGTCTAAGTCTGAGAATAGTTAGAAGTTTAGTAAAACTCTCAGGTGGGGGGGCTGTTACGGTTAAGGTTTCCCCTGTTTTAGGATGTTCTAGAGTGATGTAGACTTTGAGTGCCTATTTTTTGCAGGTGGAAATTGTTTAAAGTAGATAACTTTCAGGAATAAAATCCAAGACTGTAGAGTAAAAACTGCTTTTTCAGCAATTCTCAAGGCTGCTATGTATTCTTTTTGTTTGAGAGCAACAAAAAACCAGTGCAATCTCAGATAGTTTTCAACTATTTGGAATGGGGGGATCAAAGCTTGATATTTGACAGAAACTAGTGAATAAATCCTTTGCTTAATTACAATGTTCATTTGTAAACGTTGCTGTAATGAGAGATCCTTATGACAGTTACCTGACCAAAGTGTTCTATAAGCAAAATACTGATTAATAAATAAAGCATCTCCATACTGAGCAATTTTTACCCAAGAGTGAGTATCATCATAATTACCATCAAAACTGGCTTCCCAACCTCGTGATTTAAGAAAAGCTTGTTTTTGAAAAGCAACTTGTATAGGAGTTCCAAAAGATAGTAGATCTAAAAGCATTCTGTAATGAATATCTTCCTGTAAAATATGAAATATCTCGCCAGTAACTTTTTTTTTGGAACTGATGATCTTGCCACTGAGATCGACTTGTCTGGCTTGACAAGAACAGAGGACAATCTCACCATAATCAGTATATAGAGTGATAGCCTCTGTCATTTTCTCAATACATTCAGGAGCAAGATAATCATCATCATCAACTAACTTAATCCAATCACCTTGTGCTAAATTTACTCCAGTATTGACACTTGCTGAATGACCCTGGTTAACCAGGGTAAGCGCAAGAAAAAAAGTGACATAATGTGCTAAAGGAAAAAAGAAACACTCCCTCACCCTAAGTTATTATGTCAAAAGGTTTTGATTCCCCTTCGCCTAAAACAGAAAGATG
>CASBQB010000213.1 GCA_949127655.1 Chroococcales cyanobacterium PMM_0086
AACTCAGGAATGGATTGATCCACATTCAATTGATCTAGGTTTTCACTTTCCAGGTTGGAGTCGCCGACTGCAAAGTAATAGTATTTTGGTGCAAATTAGATTTTATCAAGATTCAACAGAAACAGAACAACGCTTAATTGGTTTAGAAACTGCCGGTTTTAATCATCAAGGACAAGCTTGGCGATTTTCTACAGTTGATGACTGGCAGTTTTTTGGACATTCCATACCCACAGAAGATTGCCAGTTCAAGCTAAAGCATTTTTGTCGCCAAGTCTTTCTTTTGTTTACATCTATACTGTAGTGCTGCCTTACTTCTTTTTGGCAAGCATTTAAGGACTATTGTACTTAAATAAGCTAGTAATTCTCGTTCCCTGTTGCTACAAATCTTTTTCCAGACTTTTTCCAGACTTTTTCCAGACTTTTCCAGACTTTTCCAGACTTTTTTAAACTGACAGATGAAGAGTAAGAAGCTTATAATGTTGTAAATTCGATAAAAAAACTTTTACTTTTTTATTGAGACGTGCTTGGGTTTGGTTGATTTACTCTTTTAATTTCCTATATTTTAATTAATATGGGATTTTCTTAATAACTTAATTTTAATCTAACTTTTTTCGGATTGACAATTTAAAGATCAGAGGCTGTAAAGGTAAGAGCACTAAGGCATCCATCAAATCTATTAATGATTTATAATGCGCTTAAAGTTGCCGCAGCTTAGAAATATAAAGTAACTCTCAGCTACATTTGAGAAGCAAGAATCACCTTTTTATCCCTCTATAGATTTTTACAATAGCCACAATGAGATTAATTTTTGACAGGTAGGCATTCTTAATAGTAATTTATCACTAGAAGCAAAGATACGGAGAGGAGAGGATTCGAACCTCCGGGAGCTTTCGCCCCTTCCGATTTCAAGTCGGATGCAATCGACCACTCTACCACCTCTCCAAGGTGAATCGACTTACTATTCTATCCTAAAATGGTGGCTTTTGCCAAGAGTATTTCTTCTTTAGCGCGATTAAAGTTTTGATCTAGCCAGACTAGAGAAACTTCGGTAATTTGCTGATTGCGATAAGTGACTAGAGTGAAATTACGCAAGAGGGAGTTTTTGGTGTGAATAATACGAGGAACAGAGGCTGCATTGAGGTAAATAGTCCCTGCGGCATCCCGAATAATTTTCTCACGTGAGTAATTTTGGGTATAGCGTAAGCGATGGTGCATATGCCCAAAGACAACAAGATGAACCAGTTTACCTGCATTGCGGACTGCTTGTATGGCCTCTGTTAGATCCAGATCGCCAAAATCTCCTCCTCTAGGTTCCCAGTCTCTCCCACAGATAGAATGAGCCTTATTTCCTAGTCCATGAGGGCCATTGTGAGCCAAGAAGATCAGATTATTGTAATCAGTTTCTCTTGCTGCAGAGATAATTTTATTTCTGGATTCCTCAAAGTTATGTACTTGATAGAGTTCCTCTAAAAACTCTTTATTTTTCCAATATGACCCACCCCAAGAAAAAGGGCGACTTCCTACAACAGAGACTTCCAACTCTGGGAAATCTAGTTTACTATAACCAACGTGGTTATAGCCCAAAAGATCTAGCTGTTGGGTAAACCAATTATCTACAGATGGTTCGTAGGGGCGGTTTTTGCGCCCCCATTCCGAGGCAGTGTACCAGGCATCGTGATTGCCCAAAATGATTGCTTTATTCAGGGGAAGACTGGAGACTTGTTGGACAATTTTAACTGATTCATTGCCAAAGTCTCCTACAAAGAGAACCAGATCAACCCCTAAATGGAGCAGTGCTTGCTGATCTGCTGCTTCCCATTGATCATGAACATCTCCAACAACGGCTATTCTGAGCGATTGTTCCTTCATTTAAGACTGCCTACCAATACTCCTTCAGTTCCTTCAAGATCTCTAAAAAGAATAGTACTGAGATAGCGTTCACCGAAGGAAGGTTGAATCATCACGATGATTTTTCCTTGGTTTTCTGGTCGTTTGGCTACTTTTAGGGCGGCATAGAGGGCAGCACCTGCAGAAATTCCTGAGAGGATTCCCTCTTCTCTAGCTAGACGACGACTATAGGTGACAGACTGTTCATCGGTTACTGTGATCACTTCATCTATCAAGTCTGTGCGGAGGACATCGGGGACAAAACCTGCCCCAATACCTTGTATTTTGTGAGGACCTGGTTTTCCACCTGAGAGAACGGGGCTATTTTGAGGCTCGACAGCAATGGCTTGAAAGCTGGGTTTACGAGACTTAATCACTTCTGCTATACCTGTAATGGTTCCACCTGTTCCTACTCCAGAAATCAAGATATCTACTTGTCCTTCGGTATCTTGCCAAATTTCTTCGGCTGTCGTTTCGCGGTGAATTTTGGGGTTAGCAGGATTGCGAAACTGTTGTAATATGTAAGCGTTGGGAGTCTTTTCTGTGATTTCTTCGGCCTTGCGAATTGAGCCACTCATGCCCTCTACTCCTGGGGTTAAGCATAATTCCGCGCCATAAGCTCTTAAAAGGGCACGACGTTCTATGCTCATGGTATCTGGCATGGTTAGGATCAAACGATAGCCTTTTGCTGCTGCTACCATGGCTAGGGCTATGCCTGTATTACCTGATGTTGGTTCTACAATAATAGTTTTACCAGGTTTTATTAAGCCCGCTTCTTCGGCTACTTTAATCATGCTTGCGCCAATACGATCTTTAACCGAAGATGAAGGATTCATGCTTTCTAGCTTAACTAGTATTGTGGCAACTGCACCTTCTGATTGAGGAATACGGTTTAGTCTTACTAACGGTGTTCTACCGATCACTTCGGTGATATCTTTAGCAATATTCATATGTTTAACTATTTAGGGGTAGTTTTCTATTTTAAAGGCTGCTACCCCTCTCTAGCTTGCTTGGTTTACATTTAGTTGTTCTAGAAGTCGGTCAAAGTCAAAGTACTGCTCCATTAGTTCCTGAACGCAGCGCACTTTGATGTCTTCTTGTAGGCGCACTTTTCCAAAGGTCTGTTTAATAGTTTCTATTGTTTTTAGTGTGTCTAAATTGACAGCTAGCACTGGAACTTCTAGATCTTCGGCTCGACTGAGTAAAATAGGATCGGGTGGGGTTGTTCCTGTTAAAATTAGGCAACTGGTGGAGGTTTCAAGCGCTGCAAAGTGTAAGTCAGTCCGATCACTCCCTGTCACTACTGCTTTGTTTCGCTTTTGGCTGAAGTATTCTAAGGCTGCATTGACGTTCATTGCGCCAATCATCAGACTTTCTACCATTAAGTCTAAACGATCTGAACGACAGAGGACTTGTGCTTTAAGTTGTTGGGTGATTTCTCGAACGCTGACGCTTGCTAAAAGGGCGCTTTGGGGTAACACTCCTAGAACCGGGATGCCATTTTTAGCTAAAAATGGTTTGACCGTAGATTGTAGTATATCAATTTGCTCAGCTACTACGTTATTCAAAACTACCCCTATTAAACGTTCTCCTAATTCTTGTTTAGCTTTGAGGAGGCTGTCAATGGAGGGGGGAAAATTGCCTCTGGTCACTAAAAGGACTGCTGCTTCAATTTTCTCGGCTATTTCTGCTAGAGATAAACCAAAGAGAATTCCCTCATCTAGACTTCCTGATCCTTCTATTAAGACTAAATCTCCTTCTATTGATTGCATATAGGGCACTAGAGATGTTAAATAGTCTTTAGTGTCTTCGTTTTGTAGTCTTTTGCTGATTGTTTCCCGCGAGAGATAGACTAGAGGAAATCCGATCCGGGTTGGGGAGAGTTCTAAAACTTCAGCCATCAAGCGGACATCTGCTTCTTCTTTTTCTAGGGTTTGTTCATCAAAACAAGTACCAACTGGTTTAGCATAGGATACAGCTAAGCCTTTTGACTTTAGCTGATGGGCCATTCCTACAATCACACCTGTTTTCCCACTATAAGGTTCTATTGACCCAATCAGTAAATGTCTGGTCTTTTGTACCATCTTCCGTTCCTCACTCTTCAAATTTTAGTAGCTTTCGATAGAATTTTTGGGGAAAATCTATTACCCTTTTGTCTTTGCTAATTTTCATAACATCTATCAAATAGTCAATAAACTCCGAATTCATCAGAGTTGCTTCGTAACTTAAGTCAGCTTGTCCGTCAAACTGAATACGACAACGGGTTAACTCCGAGGGAAGCTTAGAGACGTACCAAGACGCAACAAAAATTACACCCTCTCCCCCTTCAATATACCTGCTACCCTCTAAATTTCCTTGCTGATATAGACTTAAGGCATAGGGGAGAAAACTCTGTCTATCTTTAGGATAGTACGGGGTATAAACTATCACGTCCTCTTTTTTAGCGGGTTCTAATTTTCCGAAAAGGGACATACTTACAAAATTTAGCTATCTCTTAAGTTTACCATAACTCTATTTTATATTGAATATTGTCAAATATTATGAATCATACAAATTAATTTAATGAAATCAGTCCTAATTCCCGTAAAACTAGCAAAGCTACAGTTTGTTTGGCTTCTTTTTTACTACTTGCTTGATAAATTTGTCTAATTTGTCTTCCTTGGTAATAATTGACTCGACATTCACATTCCCATTCACCTCCTTTGGCTGTAAAGTTATATTTAGGAGGAGTTAATTTAAGTTTCGTCAGGTGATCATTTAAGTTACCTATTGGATTGTCTATTTCTGATATTTCTAGATGTTCGTTTATAGTCTCTTCTTGTGGTAATTCTCTTTGATTTAATCCGACTAGTTGACCCTTCAAGTAGTTATCTATCCATAGGAAAGATGCTTTATGTTTCGCTGTCAATTTACTGCGATCTAAGCCAGGTTTAACAGTAGTTTTTTCTTCAAATACTGCCCAAACAGCATAGTTTTGTGCTGAGATTTCCACATCTATAAATCTCAGTTCGACTTGTTTTAATTGAGCAGCAATCTGTAAATATTGACTCACTAAATTAGGATGATCCTCTAAATATTCTAAGATATTTTCCTGAATTTCTAACTTTTCTTGGTAGTCAAAAAAAGTTAAGTGATAGTAATCTACAGGTTTTAAGCGATTAGCTTTGAGACGTTGTAAAATTTCCTCTGAAATATTAGCTAGAGTTTTTTTCTGTGTAGCAATTTTGATAATTTCCGAGAATTCCTTGTCAGAAATATTACTAAATTGAGCGTTACTTGTGCTCATCTGGAGGAGTTTGCGCTGACTTTGTTGAGTAAAATACTCGTCTCTAGCTATTCTGGTATCTTGTCTATGTTGATTGATTTTATGACAGATATCTCTGATTGTTTCGAGTGAATAAGGTGACTCTTTCTTTTCAATTAAGACTGCTTTAATAATACGATGGTTGATGTAGTCAGCTAAGCGTCTAATTGGACTAGTAAAATGAGTATAAGCAGGTAAAGCTAAAGCAAAATGCCCAATCAGAAAAGGTGCATATTCAGCAGCATTTAACCAACTCTGTAATCTCTTACGAATTAATTCAGGAACACCTAAAGAAAGGACAGTATTTAGCATCATTTTTTGATCGGGAGCAATAGCTGATGCTGTTTGATTACGGTACACTATAGGAAGCTGGGCTTCTTGAGCTAAATTAGCAATAGCCCGATTAGCTAACACCATAAATTCTTGAATAATTTGGTGACTTTTATAGGTGATAACCTCTATTGAACCGTCTTCATTTAAATAGAGTCCTCCGCAGTAAGTACCGCCAATAGCACCTGTAGAAGAACGAGCATAATTTAATTTTTGTGCCCAAGTTTCACAGTATCTTAAGAGGGTAAAATAGGGTGAAGATGGATCAACTAAAGCTTGATCTGCTTTAGTATAGGTAAATTGTTTAAGATTACTGAGAAAGCTTAATTCTAATCTTGTATCTTTAATTTCGCCTGCTTCATTAACTAAAATATAGATAGAAATAGTGGGTCTGGGTTGATTCTCCAAGAGACTCAAGCGGTCTTCTGAGAGAATATGTGGCAACATAGGATCATTGCCATGTTTTAAATAGAGGGTTTCAATCCGCTCTAAAACCATCTGATCAAGAGGGGTATCAGGTAAAATTAGGGCAGTAGGATCAGCAATATGTACAGAGATCAGCGCGTCTTGTTGTCGAGGTTCAATCCAAATAGCATCATCAAGATCAAGGGAAGTATCTCCATCAATAGTAATACCGATTACTTGTTGTCTTTCTTGATTTGATAAAAAAGACAAGTTTTCTGCTTCCTGAAGAACAACAGTAGTAAAAGGCTTTCGTTTCATAATGTTTCTAATAATGTTGAGGTTTCTGTAAATTCAAAAATCGAGTATATTCAGCTTGAAAGAGCAGTTTGACTAGTCCTGTTGGTCCGTTACGATGTTTAGCGATATTAATCTCAGCGATACCTCTCTCATGTGAGTCTGGATGATAATATTCATCTCGATAAATCATTAGAACAACATCTGCATCTTGTTCAATAGAACCACTTTCTCTCAAGTCTGACAACATAGGTCTTTTATTTGTTCTAGCTTCTACGGCCCTACTCAACTGAGATAAAGCGATGACTGGTGCTTTGACTTCTCTTGCTAAACTCTTGAGAGAGCGAGTAATGCGAGATAATTCTTGTACCCTGTTATCAGAACCATTACCCTCCATTAATTGCAGGTAATCTATTAATACTAAGCCAAGTTTTCCTCCTTGTTCACTTTGTAATCTACGAACTTGTGAGCGTATTTGCATTATTGTAATATTAGCTGTATCGTCTATGTAAATGGGTAAACCTGATAGATTAACCATAGAAGAAGTGAGCGGATCAAAATCATTCTGACTTAAACGCCCAGAGCGTAAGCGATTTCCTTCTATGCCTGCTTCACTCCCTAATAGACGCATTGCTAACTGTTCTTTAGACATTTCTAAACTGAAGATAGCTACAGGTAGTTGATGAATCTTGGCAATATTAGCCGCTATACTCAGTCCTAATGCTGTTTTACCCATAGATGGTCTCGCTGCTAAAATAATTAGGTCAGAAGGTTGAAACCCGCTCATCATGGCATCTAAGTCATAGAATTCTGTACTCAGGCCAGGTAAAGCACTCTGTTGATGTAAAGCTTCTATATTATTAAATGTATTGGCTAAAGTTTCAGCTAAAAGGATTAAACCTTGTTGAGGACGTTTTTGAGTTAGGCGAAAGATTTTCTGTTCGGACTCATCCAGGACGGTCTCTAAGTCTAGGGTTGTATCATAACTTAACTCAACTATCTCCTGTGCTGCTCTAATTAACTGACGGCGTAGGTACTTATCCATCACTAGAGTGGCATAACGATCTATATTAATAGCAGAGATAGTTCTATCGACTAACTGAGCTAATTTACTAGTACCACCAACTCCATCTAAAAGATGGTGATCTGATAGCCAAATCGTTACAGTCATTAGGTCAGTGGGTTTACCTTCTGTATGAAGGGATCTAGCTGCTTGATAAATATCTCTATGCGCTTTGACATAAAAAGCATCTACTAAGAGGATATCCGCAACACGGGAGATAGCTTCTGGATCTAGTAGGATACCGCCTAAGATTGATTCCTCTGCCTCTATATTTTGAGGGGGGACTGTCTGATTAATAATCATTTATTTAGTAGTTAGATATTTACCATTCTTCATTATTCAACTAAGCGCTTGCCTAAAGTACCCTATCGGTGATAATAAGGAAGATGGCTTTACAAAATTTTAACAGTTGCCTCAAAGCCGTATATAAACAACCCTAATCGACAATAAGCATGGTAGCCACAACAGAAAGAGCCAACGTTGGCAAAATCACGCAAATCATTGGTCCAGTATTAGATGCTGAGTTTCCGACTGGTCAAATGCCTCGTATCTATAATGCCCTGAAAATAGAAGGAACCAACTCAGCTGGAGTGCAGGTTTCAGTAACTTGTGAGGTTCAACAATTACTCGGCGATAACCAAGTTCGGGCAGTAGCGATGAGTACTACGGACGGACTAGTACGAGGAATGGATGTTGTAGATACAGGTGGATCTATTAATGTTCCTGTAGGTAAAGCCACTTTAGGACGTATTTTTAACGTTTTAGGCGAACCTGTAGATGAAAAAGGACCTGTAGGGGTAACTGAAACCTCTCCTATCCACCGTTCAGCCCCTAAATTCACCGATTTAGAAACTAAACCGACTGTTTTTGAGACAGGAATTAAAGTGATCGATCTTTTAACTCCTTATCGTCGTGGTGGTAAAATCGGTCTCTTTGGTGGTGCAGGGGTCGGTAAAACCGTAATTATGATGGAATTGATCAACAATATCGCCATCAACCACGGTGGAGTATCGGTTTTTGGGGGTGTTGGTGAACGCACCCGCGAAGGAAACGATCTCTACAATGAAATGATCGAGTCTAAGGTAATCGATGAAGAAAACCTCAGTGAGTCAAAAATTGCTCTAGTCTACGGGCAGATGAATGAACCACCAGGAGCTAGAATGCGGGTTGGTCTCTCTGCTCTAACTATGGCAGAATATTTCAGAGATATCAATAAACAAGATGTACTATTATTTATTGATAATATCTTCCGCTTCGTGCAAGCTGGTTCTGAAGTTTCTGCCCTCTTAGGACGTATGCCCTCTGCGGTTGGTTATCAGCCAACTCTCGGTACTGATATGGGAGACCTTCAAGAACGCATCACTTCAACTAAAGAAGGCTCTATTACCTCTATTCAAGCAGTCTATGTTCCTGCTGATGATTTAACTGACCCCGCTCCAGCAACTACCTTTGCTCACTTAGACGGTACTACTGTTCTATCACGTTCTTTAGCCTCTAAAGGGATTTATCCAGCAGTTGACCCTCTCAACTCTAACAGTACAATGTTACAGCCCAACATTGTCGGAGATCAGCATTACAATACTGCGCGTGCGGTACAATCGACACTACAACGCTATAAAGAGTTACAAGATATCATCGCTATCTTGGGTCTAGATGAACTTTCCGAGGAAGACCGTCTGATTGTAAATCGCGCTCGTAAAATTGAGAGATTTTTATCTCAGCCCTTCTTTGTAGCTGAGGTATTTACTGGTTCTCCAGGAAAATACGTCACTCTAGAAGACACCATTAAAGGGTTCCAAAAGATCCTCAGTGGTGACCTCGATTACCTACCTGAACAGTCTTTCTATCTTGTAGGCAATATCGATGAAGCAATCGCTAAAGGCGAGAAACTGCTCAAAAAAGCTTAGTTGTCTTGATGATTGAGACTCATCTCAATCATCAATTTTCCCTCTATATTCATTCCTCATTTGAAATCTCATGAGCTTAACAGTACGAGTGATTACACCAGATAAAATTGTCTGGGATGAGCAGGTTCAAGAAGTAATATTACCTAGCAATACTGGGCAAATAGGTGTCCTCTCCGGTCATGCACCCCTTTTGACTGTCTTAGATATTGGAGTCATGCGTGTGCGTCCAGAAAAAGAATGGGTAACCATTGCTGTAATGGGTGGTTTTGCTGAGATTGAAGCAAATCAAGTTAAAGTCCTTGTCAATAGTGCCCAATTAGGAAACACTATTGATAAAGAAGGCGCTCGGAGTGAGTATACTACCGCTCAAACTTCTCTTGATGAAGCTACTAAAAGTGGTAATCGTCAACGTCAGCTACAAGCAGAACAGACCTACAAAAAAGCTAGAGCTAAATTTCAAGCTGCAGGTGGCTTACTCTAGATAAAATAAGGGGCTAAGAATTACTCTTTCCCTCACCCCTAACCCCTCTCCCTCAGGGAGAGGGGATCAATATTACTTACTGCCTGTAAAGATAACAATCGGAAACTGTTCTTGAGCTTCTGCTATAGTAACACTCTTGTTTTGTGAGCGTAAGTCTCCCCAAAAGTTGATCACATCTGTAGCTTGTGTGAGAACTTCATCTCTTTCTTCTTGGGGTATCCAGTGTTTAGCGTCTAATTCGTCTTTTAAACGGTGCCAAGCATCACCTTTAGGACTAGACTCAGTTTCTTGATCGGGCCAAAAGAAGTAAACTGTTAATGGGCTTGTTCCTTTGCCAATTACTTGATCTACAGCAATCCCTATTTTCTCTTCTAACCAGACCACTTTTAATAAGAATTTAGACTCCAAAGATCCCTCCATTGTTTATTTTAATATTACTAGAACTAGTATACTTTACCATATTCTTAGCTCGTAAGTATACAACATTTTAGAAAAAAGAGATTATTATCAAGTTAATAGACTTTCCAAGGATTCCGCTTACTACGAGGGGTTCTTTGTTTTTAAGCGTACTTTACGTTTTGTTTCATAAAACTTCGACTTTTAGATACTTTAGGTTGTACCTATATAGGGAGGACGCTGGAATTTGCAGGGGCTATGCCTTGGCAACTCAGTTATTTTCCCAAGGGTTTAGAGTTTACTTCGGCTTTAAGCGATTTGTCTGTCCGCAAATTTTTTGTCCGTCACTACAGGGAATTAAACTATCAATACTTTGACTTATATTCGTTGTCAGATGTGAAGACTTTTAAAACTATCCCTTATATGTCGATGGATCAGGGATTAGGTAATGATAGTTCTCAGGTTTTAATTGACGCTTGATTATGGCATTGATTTAAGAACACCACGGCACTTATTCAGTCTGATTAAAGCTAGGAAAATGCTATTTAAATAACGGGAATTAAATATTTTTTTGTCTAAGTCCCGATAAGAAATATATCCGATTGCCAGGGTAAGCGCAAGAAAAAAAGTGACATAATGTGCTAAAGGAAAAAAGAAACACTCCCTCACCCTAAGTTATTATGTCAAAAGGTTTTGATTCCCCTTCGCCTAAAACAGAAAGATG
>CASBQB010000214.1 GCA_949127655.1 Chroococcales cyanobacterium PMM_0086
ATCACCACATCGTAATCACTTAGACCATCAATAGCTAAATTTTTAGGGAGAAATTCTTGGTTTCCTGTATCTAGATTAATTACAGGTTGTAGCTTTAATAATTTAGCTACTGTGGTGACCTTAACTTTCACTTCCTGCTGTTGACAAAGCAATTGTAGATTTTTAGCTGCTTTATTGGTGGGGGAAGCTACAGCAAAATGGAATTTTTTTTCTTTAAGCCATCTGATAACTTGAACCATTAAAAAACTCTTTCCCGTTCCTGCATATCCAGAAAGCCTAAAAAATCTATGTTTACTTTCAATAAATCCAAGGATATCCCGATATGCTTGCTGTTGAGATAAAGTTAATGCTGAGTGATTTTGACTAATTTCCTGCATAAGATAACAATCTGTAAAATTCTAATATAAATCAATACCATTAGCAAAGTTGAAGTTTTTATAAGCCTATATTCAAAACTTACTCTGTATATGAAAAGGGTTTCTCATCAGGTGACTTAACCAAGTATCTATAAAGATGTCCATGAGGCGGTAAAGTTGTTTCGGCAATTGATGGCTGTTTTATGGGAAACTCTCGACCTTCAATAATTAAAGGTGCAGTTCTTCTGGTTAATTTTCCCTCTTTAATTTCTAATACTATCGTATCTTTGCTCGAAAATAGACGTTCACGTTCTGGTGGATCAACCCAAACTAAATAACGATTAAAGATCTTATTGAGTTCAAAGAAATTTTTAAGTTGTAATAACCCTCGGACTGGTTTGATGTGCCCCGTCCAACCTGATGGTAATATGTAGGCCTTGGGAATTAATGGCCAGGTTGGCGGAAATTGATATATTTGAGGTAAAATATGTGTTGTACTATATGAAGAGTAAGCTGTCATTTGTTGTGTGTACATTTTTAACCCTTTGGAATCAACTAAAACCACACTATTCATTGTTAGATCTGGACAAAGACGCACTAAATCTGTCCAAAAAGAACGTTGATATTGCCAAGCTAATATATAGTCTTGTTGTACGGTCAAGCCAAATCCTACTAAAAGAGCAAAAAAAGTTGCTAGGGATGCTCTGGCAATATTTTTCTTATTAAAAACAGTAGCAATAAAAAAGATAATTGTGCAAATACAGGCACATAAAATAGAACTTCCAAGAATAGCTACTAAATGAACACGAGAATCTATACCATTTATTTCAGTTGCTGATGTTGTTAAAGTCAGAGGGTATGCTAACATTAACATGACCAATCCCAGAATCGATATTTTACCCAAAGGACGTAAAAACCCTGGTAATAAGTCAATTTTTAGATGAGATAATATCCAAATAAAGCCTAAAAAACTTACCAATACATAACCAATTAATTCGCCATTCAATACTTGTGTTAAGGTTTGCCATGGACGATATATAAACATACTTAAGCTAGTCATCGGACCGCCTATTGTATTTCTAATACTAGTCGATAATATTGCGAGAATCTGGAAATGAAGAAAGCGATCATCATTAGTTATTCCTGTAGTCAAATTTCTCAAGATTACTGATATTAAGAGCATTCCTGCTAAAAGTAAACCATGTTTTAACAATTTTATAATAATAGAGTGATTCCATTTATAGACTAAAAGAGGAGCAACCAGAAAGACTAAAAACGCTGTCTCATAACACAAGAGAGCTGCAAAGATTAAAAAATAAGAATATATTTTTTTATTACAGATATAAGTAATAAAAGCTAGAATTAGAAAAGTTAAGGCCGGATATAAAATAAGAGAATGAGTTAAAAAAGGTTGAGTAGTATTAGCGGGAAATAAACAAAATGCTAAAGCACCTGTAATTGTAAATATTTGTTCATTCCATAAATGCTTGAGGAATTTATAAAAGAGAAAACTATTAATAACTATAATTAAATAGCCAAACAAATAAATAAGATTTAGTCCACCCAATTTTTCCCCAAAAAAAGAAATCAGAGTAATTATAGCGAAACCAATAGGTCTACCTTGAGAAAAATCATGAAACCAGGCTACAGTTATTCTCATCATTTGTGAAAAGTTCATCCCCATTGGAGGAGTAACATAGGCATAATCATCAGAATATAGACCAAAATTACTACTATACCAAAACCAAGATACCCAAGTAACAGTAGCTAAAATACAGAATATTTGCACTGCTTCTTGATGATTAATAATATATACTCGTGCTTTGGCGATTAAATTATTCATAAAAAATTCTGTCTTATATTGTTAATTTGTTACAGATTATTGAATTTTAGTATGTTTAAGGTACCATTTTAGAGCTTCCAAAACTGGTTGATCCCCAAAGATCTTCTAAATCGAGGATGACCCCATATTGTATCTAAGGAGAGTTGATCATTAAAGTATGGAGTGCAGGGCAGAGAAATTCCCCAGCATTGATCTGCTTCTAAAGGAATACGAATTATTTGTCCGGTACTTGATAAGGTTTTCCAACTAAAAGCGACATCAGGAGCTTTTTCCCAAGCGTTTAAATCCAAGAGCTGGGATGAATGTTGAACAAACATCACGACTATTAAAGCCACTAGAACATAGTAGATTGGCTTCTTTTGAAAGATATTTGCTACCCAATCAAATATTTTAGTTACATTGAATAGTGCCAACCAAAAAGTCACGCTAGGTAGAATACTTAGTAGTAAAAATGACCAAGAGAATCGGGGATCTGGACCATTGAAAAACCAGAGTAAGAGACCTAAAACCATTGTTATTATTATAACTATCAGCATTAGCCGCGAGTCTCGCACTAGATTTTTTTTGTTTTCTTGATAAGATTTAAGTTGGAAAACTTCAAGAATAGGTAATAGTAGGCTAGACGATAACAGAATAAAAACAAATTTTACCGTTTGATTGTCGAAGAGACGGAAAACCCAACTAGAGAGCCAGTCATAGTTATTCAGACTTTTTAAATAATTTGAACCAGGCAATCTAGCCCAAGCTGTGATATCGCGTTTTTCGATCATGGCCCTTTCGCTGCCTACCCCCCAACTCACTTGATCCAGACAGGTGAAGGAAACAGGATAAACCAGACACCCGCTCAGCAATAAATTCCGCAAAAGCCACAGAGTAAAAAATAGAATTCCCAAAATTAAGGAAATTATTAGCGCTCGCCGCATTGATAGGGATCTAGCTACCATAAATAACCCGACAATCGGCAAGACAATTACAGGCATCATGGACAATTTGCCCGTAATCGCTAAGCAACTACTGACGATGAGCAATAATATGCCTCGTTGGGTTTCCCGTTGTTTTTGCTGGATGAGCGAGTCGAAAAATTCGACAAAAAAAACAACTGTCAGCAAGGTTAAAATATTAGAAGCATGATCAGTAGAAATAGCTCTGCCGAATTCATTAATATTGAAGTTGACAAAGAAGATTAATGCCAATGCAATCAATAAAATTCGGTTCCCCAACCTAATCTCAATCCAACGATTGACCAATCCTTCTCCAAAAACCCAAATTCCTAGCGTCCAAATCCACCCTTCTACTATTGGTAAACTATTCCAGCCTATCCAGGGTAATCGCCAAGCTGAATGAAAAGTTAGCCAAGAAGAATTATAACCAAGGGGTCCATAAAGATTTCCAAGCCCAATCGGAATGGGATAAGAGGCAATCCATTGTAAAAAAGGCATATGATAAAGACCTGTATCATACATAAAAAAAGTTTTGAAGGTCTTGTAGGAAAAAGCAGTGATACTTTCTAGTCTAGCCATAACAATAACCACACAAAAAACCATGAGCAACAATGAAGTTAAGCCCTTTTTAATAAGAAATGAATTAGCCTTGTTTTTTAAAAAAAGCAGAAGAGCTATTCCTATTGAGAGCGTTACAACCCCGCTAAAGTCTGATAAAGGAATCAAAAAATTACCGGCCATTGTTAAAGTTATTACGACAAAAATCCCAAGTAAAGAATAATCTGAAAGTGATAAAGATGAATTAGGAAAAATTTTAAAGAAATTAAATATCTCAACTAATAAGCGCCCATATCCTATTAGTGCTAAACCGATGAGTATGACAAACAAAACTAAAATTAGCATTAGACACAAAAAAATACTAGTAGACAGTATAGACTTATTTGACAGCTTTTTGTTGCACAAGCTTTATCTTCTAGGCTGACTGCCGCTGCTGTCACAATTTGAATTGGCAATTGCTGCTGGTTATCGAGCACGCTAGTATGGTAAAATGCTTTAGTTTTGACCCTTTCGCTGAGAAGGTTTTAAAGTATGAAAATAAATAATATGGATAATGTATATATCGAACAGGAGAAGTTACGTTGGGAGTTGTCATCTTCTATATATAAATTAGATAGCTCTTTACATATCTCAAATTTTGATTTAATTATTTCAGTTTGTGAAGTGAATGAGCGACATGGTACAGGAATATTTCTTAAAAGAATGTTTCCTGATAGTAGTGAACTTATTTCTTTTCGTTCTATTAATAATTATGATGGTCTACAAGATTTTGGCGCTCATCAATTGTGTTTTTCTTGTGATGAGCTTTCTTATCCAGAAGTTCTTTTAAAAATACAACAAGAATTCGGCAAAATTAGACCAAAAAGAATTTTATCAATACCATATCTGATTAATGATTTTATTGTAACTAAAGCAATTAAACATCTATTCAACTGTCCTTTATGCACTTACATTATGGACGATCAAAATATTTATATTGATCATGTTCCTAATCAAATAATCCAAGAAGTTTTAACAATGTCAGAGCTAAGATTGGGAATTTCTCGCCCACTTTGTCAAGCTTATGGAAATAAATATGGTGTAAAACTTTGGTTTGTTCCCCCTCTGGTGGAGAGTAAAACAATTAAAAAAGATGTTAGTTTACCTTTAAATTCTTTACTTGAATCTAGACACGGTATTTTAATCGGTAATATATGGAGTCAGAAATGGCTTGATAACTTAAGAATAGTCATAAAAAATTCAGGCAGTAAAGTAGATTGGTATGGGAAACCTAACCGAGAATGGGTTGTATTTAAAGAAGAAGAATTAGAAGAAGATGGCATTTTTTTCAAAGGATTTACTCCAGAAGAACAAACTTTAATTGAGAGATTAAGAGAGGCTCCTTATGCCATAGTACCGACAGGCAGTACCGATGAAGCAGAGGATAGACCTGATATCGCTTTTTTAAGCTTGCCTTCACGTATTCCTTTTATTATAGCAACTGCTCATACTCCTATAATAATTTTAGGTAGCAAAAATAGTGGAGCAGCTAAATTTGTGGAAGAGTTTAAATTAGGTGTTATTTGTGACTATGAAACTCTCAGTTTTAGTCAAGCTATAGATTATATTTGTGACCCCAATATACAGAAAGAAATACGTCAAAAAGCAGCAAAATTGGCTAAATTTCTTTCTGTTGATAATTTAACTCAATGGATATGGCAATCTTTAGATAAAGGAAACCCAATAGATCAAAGATTTGAATTTTTGGGTCAATCACTTCTAGAAGCTGATTTAGTAATTACGACCAATGAAGTCAATTATCGACATGGTACTGGAGCCTTAGTTAAAAGAATATTTCCCGACAGTGATAATATTTTCTCTATTCGTTCTTATAATCATTATAATGGTGAGCATGATTTTGGAGATGTTAGTATTCAGCTATCTTATCAAAAGTTATCTGCCCGTCCCGAAATTTTTCAAAGGGTTTTAAATGAACTGAAAGGGACAACCATTAAAAGAATACTTTGCATACCCTATTATCCAGATGAAATATTAACAGCTATCGTGACCAAAGAACTTTTTAATGTTCCCTTAGTCACATATATCATGGACGATCAAAATATATGTGTTAACAACATATCTGATGACTTAATGAGAGAGTTCTTGAGTAAATGCTCATTGCGTTTAGCAACCCACCAGGAACTTAGAGATGCTTATGAAGAAAAATATGGGTTAAAATTTTGGCTGTTACCAGCTGTCGTACCTCATCATCTCTTAGAAGTAAAAGAGTACTTGCCCGATCCTCAATTATCTGATTCCAGAACAGGTGCTCTAGTTGGCAGTATCTGGAGCAAAAAATGGTTTAATATGCTCCGTAAAACTGTAACAGGAGCCAAGGGGAAAATTGACTGGTATGGAAATACTAAGTATGTTTGGCTAGAAGAATCAACCGAAGAACTGAGAAAACAGGGAATTAATCCTCAAGGACTAGTACCAGAAGCACAATTAGCGAAAAAACTAAAAAACTATCCCTATGTTATTGTACCAACAGGAACACTTGATGCAAGAGATGATCAAAAGCAATTATCTCAATTAAGTTTACCAGGGCGGATTATTTTTACTTTAGCAACTTCAAATACACCTATAATCATTATAGGCAGTAATCAAACATCAGCCGCTCATTTTGTTAATCACTTTAAAATAGGTGTAGTTTGCGATTATGATCCAGTCAATTTTGCCCAAGCCTTAGAATACATTATTCAGCCTGATATCCAGAAACAAATGCGTCAAAGAGCAGCTAATATCGCTGAAAAATTTTCTGCTCAAGGTGTTTCTCAATGGCTTTGGCAATCTCTAGAATTAGGGGAGCCTTGTGATTTAAAATTTGAAAAGTTGCTCTCTCTTTCTAGCTAAAACAAATTTGCAATTATTGATCTAAGGAGTGCTCAAAATATGTCTAATTTTCCGATTATCAGTAGAATTCAGGCAGTCAAAGACTTATTTTTACATAAGCTGGACATCATTATTGCTAAAACCGAAGCAATTTTTCATTTTCTCTCACAACAAATTAACGAAAATATCCAGATTATTCGCCAACATATCAGTGTTTTACTAGAAAACGATGCTTTTTTATTACAGTATGGCATAGATACAAATAAAAGTATGAAGGTTCTCTTAGAATCTTTAGAAAAGGAGCAACTTGAAACCAGACAACGAGAAGAATCTTTATTAAATAAAATAGAAGTCCTTGAAAAATCCACTCAAGAACTAATCTCATCAAATAAAGGTAAAACTAAAATAATCATAGACGAATCCTACTTTCATAACATTGAAAGAGGCTTAATGAATTATTTATATTCTTATCTGCCTCATAGAGGTGCACTAGATATTGGTGCTAATAAGGGAGATCTATCTAATGCTCTTCTTAAGACAGGATACGAAGTCTATGCCTTTGAACCATTTACCCCTGTCTTTGAAAAATTAACTAGTCGCTTAGGCAATGATCCTAATTTTCAGGCTTTTTCCCTAGCGCTTGGTTCAAAAAAGGAAACGAGAGACTTACACGTAGTCTCAGATAAAACTATTACACAGATCTACAAAGACAACACATTTTACAGTAGTTTACATGAACATTCACTCTCTGAAAGTTTAATTTTTGCTGATACTTTCTCTGTGAGCGTCACAACTCTAGAAATTCTTCATAAGTCCTCAACAATTCCAGAAAATATTGGCTTGATTAACATTGATACAGAAGGCTTTGACCTTGAGGTTATTCGAGGGATGGGTTCTCAGACATATCCTGTAGTAGTTGCACAATTTTGGGATTCTAAATTTCCTTTTGATCAATCTGGTGCCATGAACCTATTAGAAGATATGGTGAAAGAAATGAGAGAAAAAAAATATTATTGGTATATTGTCATTTACAGAGTTTGGGGGAGTCCTGATGTCAGTTATTATTGTAATCGTCAACACTCCCTAGAAAATTCTTGGGGTAATGTCTTTTTTTTCCAAGATTATGATATTTTCACTCAAGCTTTAATGTGGTGTTCTTCGGTAATTCCTGTAACCTACTTCACCTCTTGAATTAGCATGATAAAAAACTTGAAAAATCAATCATTAATAGTCATTTTTCTATTAACTATTATTACTTGGATTGCTCATTTCTGGCATTTTGAGACTTTAGGTTTATATGCAGATGATTACAATTATATTGTCGAACCAATGAGAATCACTTTCCCAGAGTTCTCTAATCTGATAAAGACAACATTTTCGACTTTTTCTCAAGGACGAGTTATTGGTTTTTCTCTTCTTTATCTATCAGCTTTTTTGGCAGGTCATTTAGGTGGTCTGAAGCTTCTATATATAATTGCTTATATGTTTGCTTTAATAAATAATCTATTATTCTATATTTTTCTAAAATGTATCTGGAATCAGCCTTTTTTTGTTCTTTTTGGTACTTTAGCTTTTACCCTTTTTCCTGCTGACACGACTAGAGCTTTTCTTACTCATATTCATATCTTACCAGCTTATACTTTTCTATTGTTAGCTTTCCTTTGTTATTTTTGTCGGAGGGAAGGATTATCTTATATATTTATTACTGCATCTCTTATGTGTTATGAAACTATTTTTCTACTCTTTATAACTGCTCCTTTTTTAAAGACTCAATGGGGAAAAAACTCAATTGAAAAACTTATTAAACATGCTTTAATATTAGTATTTATTTTTATTGCTGCTCTGATTATTCGGAAGATTACTGGTGAAAGTAGAGTCAATGAATTAGATATTTTAACTACTCTTTCGATATCTATTCGTCAAACTTTCATTGGACCTTTTATTAGTTTAGCTATGTTTTTTTATGCTCCTTTTCAAACTTTAAAGAACTTGAAAGGCGAATTATTGGTCTTTGTTACATTAATATTACTTGTCTTAATTTGGTTTTTATCTAAGCTCAATCGATGTACCGAAAATGAATCATTTTTATTAATTAAGAAACTAAGTCTAGAAGGTACTATTCTTTTATTTCTAGCCTATCCCCTGACCTTGACAGTGCCTGCTACAGAGATCAGTGGAAGAGGTTCTCGCGTACATACTGCAGCGGCTTTGGGTGCTTCTATTCTAGTTGGATTAGCTTGTTATTTGCTGGTTAATCTAGCTAACAATTATCAACTAAAAAATCTAGCTTTAGCAATTTTAGCTGGCTTGTTTGCCTTATTGGTTGGTTTTGGTTTAACTGTGCAGTATGATAATCAAATAAGTTGGCAATATCAACAAGCTTTTTGGACTGATGTAATACGTTTGGCTCCAGATTTGACCGATGAAGCGGTAATTTTAGTCGATGCGCCTAATCTTCCTTGGGGAAAACAGTTAAGTCCTTTTGATTGGTCTATGCCAAGTATACTACCACAAATATATAACTTTCCTGTTTCTTGGAAGTTTGCTCCTAAACTTTATAAACTCAGTGCTAAGTGGCAAGACAAAATTGGAGCAGACGGAAAGTTAAAATTAGATAATGAGCACGGATTATTGTATTTCTATTACCCTTGGGAGTCTAAACGCTCTCTTAAGACAAATGGGGCGATTTTATTACAAGAAAAAGAGGGAAAGCTGATTAGGCGAAATGAGCCTATTATTGTAGGTAATAAAGAATTCCAATTCAAACAGATATCAGCTTCAACAGTTCAATCTTTGAGTCAAGGTGTTTTGTATCCTTACTTGATTAAACCATCTAGGGATACATCGATCAACTATTTCCAATCTTGGTGATTTTTTTGCTCTCAAAATCATACAATAATATAGAAGGAATATTGCAAGCACAATTACAGGTATTACCTATGCCACTCTTAACTACTGGAAAAGCTTTTATTCGCGCCCTAGAACAAACAGGTGCTGTTGGAGTCTATGCCCCACTAGAGGGAGGCTATGAAGGTCGCTATCAACGTCGTCTACGCGCTTTAGGTTATACCGTTCTCAATATAACGGCTAGAGGGTTAGGAGACATAAGCAGCTACTTGATGGGTGTTCATGGGGTACGTCCTGCCCATCTAGGTAAGAAAAATATTGGACAAGAAGCAATGGTCGGACCGGTCTATTTTATTCCACCTATTGCTGGATATCAATTGGAAAATCTTCCCCCGAAGTCTAAAGGGTTGGTTCTTTGGATCATTGAAGGACAGATCCTATCACGTGAAGAAATTTCCTATCTAGCGCATCTTTCTTCAGGTGAACCCCGTCTGAAGGTAGTTTTAGAGTTGGGAGGAGAGCGCTATTTCCGTTATGAACCACTAAAAGAAGTTTTGGCAGCTTAGTTGTAAAAGTTAAAAATTTGTGTTATCCTAGTTTAGGTGATTGAAAAATCCCCTAAATCTGCGGGCGTAGTTTAGTGGTAAAACTTTAGCCTTCCAAGCTAATTATGCGAGTTCGATTCTCGCCGCCCGCTTTTTAAGATTTTAAGGCAGAGACTTAGTAACAGGTTCAGGTTCTAATAATAAAGTACGAACTAAGCGAACTATGGCTTTTTGCGCTAATCCCTCAAATATCTTTAGTCCCATCTGTTGAGTTTCCGGCTTTTGAATCAATTGAACAATTATTGAAACAAGTTGATTGACATCAAAACCAGGTGTTTCTCTAAGAATGTCCGCAACCGTCCGCAAATGCTCTAGATTATTGGGTTTTTCTTGTAAATCTGAGGGGATTGTTTGGACAGTTAGACCGACTTGTTCTTTAACCAGAGTTGAGAAATTAAACCAAGTTCTTCTCCCTAGGATATCTAGAGAATTGACAATCTCCTCAATAAGACTTTCTCTGATGAAATCACCTCTTTGAGAAAAGAGAAAACTTGACGCTTGATTAACAACGGTTGGGAAATCATAATCTTGAGAATCTTTAGCATTTTTAAGCAGATTTTCTAAACGATTCCAACGAAAGCTACCATCTTTAAATAAAAGCTCTTTTAAAGAAGAGCGTAACTCAGGTGAAGGGTCAGTTAAAAGTCTTTTAGCTATATAAGGATAGGCTTTACTCAGTACCTTAAAATTGGGGTCAATGCCAATAGCAATACCTTCTAGAGTCACCATTGAGCGAATGATGAGGGCGTAGTAGGCGGGGACAGTGAAGGGCAATTCATACATCATTGTTGACATTTTATCAGTGATACTTTTAAAATTCAACTCAGCTACACTTGCACCCAAAGCATTGCCAAAAACTTCAGAGAGAGCGGGAATAATGGGAGTTAAATCAGTATCTGCAGTTAAAAAGTCTAGTTCAATATAGTCCAGCGCCAAAGCTTCAAAGTCCCTATTCACCAAGTGCACAACTGCCTCTATTAAACCGTAACGCTGATTGGGTTTAATGGTGCTCATCATGCCAAAATCTAGATAGGCTAGTCGGCCGTCTGGCATTGCTAAAAGATTACCTGGATGGGGGTCTGCGTGGAAGAAGCCATGTTCTAATAGTTGACGTAAAGAGCAATTAACTCCAACTTCTACTAGATGTGTTGCATCAATTCCTTGAGCCTGAATTGCTTGAATATTAGTCAATTTAGTTCCATCGATCCACTCCATTGTCAGGACTCTTTTTCCCGTATATTTCCAGTAGATTTTTGGTATGTATATTTCCTGAATATGCCCATAGAGTTCAGCAAAATGTTCCGCATTCCGTCCTTCTTGAAAGTAGTTTAGCTCTTCAAAAATACGACCAGCTAGTTCATCGGTAATTGCTACTAAATCAGAGCGTAATCTTTTAACATTCTTTTTAGCCCATTGAGCTAATTTACGCATGATATAAATATCAAGGGTAATAGATTGCAATAAGTCAGGGCGTTGCACTTTGACAGCAACTTTTTCACCTGTTTTTAAGTAGCCTTGATAAACTTGCCCTAAAGAAGCAGCAGCAATAGGTTGAGCAGATAATTCCGCGTAAATATCCTCTGGATGTGCCCCTAATTCCTCTTCAATGAAACGATACGCTATCTCATTAGGAAAAGAAGGAAGCTGATCTTGCAGAATAGTCAACTCTTCTACATAAACTCGAGGCACTAAATCAGGTCTAGTAGAGAGTGCTTGTCCAATTTTGATGTAAGTTGGCCCTAATCGCGTCAAAATATTTCTAACTTGAACGCCTCTTTTTCTTTCATTTTTTTCCACGCTCTTGGTAACTCGATCCCACCACAAACCAGAAGCAAAGTAAACAAAGGGGAATAAGATATTAAACAAACGTCCAATTACTTGCCAAAATCGCTGCTCATAATAGGCATTAATGCGTTCTGGATCGTAGCGCCAACTTTCATCCTCAGGTTCAGGAATAGAAGCGATAACTGTTTGAGAATCTACTGTGATAGTATCTGAAATAGGCTTTGAGGAAATTGTCGTCAGTTCAGACATAGAGTTAAAAAATACTTGATCTTCGTTTAGTAAACAGCCTGTAAACTATTGTAACAATAAGTAGACATAGAATGACATCCTATGGGACTCCAGAGATGCTCTACTCAATTTTCCATGCAATGACATCCTATGGGACTCCAGAGATGCTCTACTCAATCTCATAGAATTAGATGTACAACCATCTCTTAGGACTCCAATTACTAGCAGAAAACAGGGGGCGTAGTTGAGTCATAATAGCTGGAGTTGTAGTAGGTTAGATATAGCTTACACAACAAACCTACATGAATCAATCCTCTCGGATTATAGAACTATCACATCCAGAAAATGCTATAGCTTTAGCTGGTTTAAAAGAGGAAAATCTCAAGTTGATTTCCAGTCAGACAGGTGTACAAGTGATCTTACGTGGACAGGAAGTTCATATTTACGGTGAAGATACACCTGTTGAACGTGCTTACCAAGTTATTAAATCACTTAAGCCTTATTGGAAAGAAGCTAAACAGATTTCAACACCTGAAATATTAACAGCTTTTCAGGCCTTTGATACTGGACAAACTCAAGAGTATCGAGAACTTCAGCAGACCGTATTGGCCCGTACCAAACGTGGAGAATTAATAAGGGCGAAAACTTTTCGTCAGAGACAATACATACAGGCAATTCAAACACATGATATAACTTTTTGCATAGGACCGGCTGGCACTGGTAAGACCTTTCTAGCGGCTGTTTTAGCTGTACAGTCCCTTTTAGCTAATCAATGTGAAAGGATTATTCTGACCCGTCCTGCAGTCGAAGCAGGGGAAAAACTGGGCTTTTTACCAGGAGACTTGCAACAAAAAGTTGATCCTTTTTTGCGTCCTCTCTATGATGCCCTTCACGAATTCATTGAGGCTGAGAAGATCCCTGATTTAATGGAGCGGGGTAAGATAGAAGTAGCACCCTTAGCTTATATGAGAGGACGCACTCTCAGTAATGCTTTTGTCATTGTGGATGAAGCACAAAATACCACACCAGCACAATTGAAAATGGTCTTAACTAGGTTGGGTTTGGGTTCTAAAATGGTGGTGACAGGAGATATCACTCAGACTGACTTACCATCTCATCAAGAATCAGGTTTAGCAGTTGCTAGCAAGATTTTACAATCAGTTAAAGGTATTGCTTTCTGTCATTTTTCTAAGAGTGATGTTGTCCGTCATCCTCTTGTGCAGAGAATTGTTGAGGCTTACGAGCAGTATGATTAGATTAGTTGAAAGAATCTTTGTTTTATCTCAAATCACTTATACAATAAGGATAATTAATTCCCTACCTTTATAACATGAGAAATAACAATAAGTCCATTCCTCTGGCAATTGGCATATTGTCTTTTTGCCTATCTACCCCTCTAGCTGCTCAAGCCTCACAGTTCACAAGTATCTATGCTTTCGGGGACAGTCTTTCTGATACTGGTAATGTTTATTTTGCTACAGGACGTACTACTCCCCTATCACCTCCTTACTATCAAGGTCGCTTCTCTAATGGCCCTATTTGGGTAGAAGATCTAGCTACTTCTTTAGGTATTCCCTTAGAAAATTATGCTTATGGTGGTGCTACAACAGGAACAGTAAATATAGGTAGTCCTCTATTACCGGGACTGCAGCAGGAAATAGGCTTATTTGCTAATAATCACCCCCTAGCAAATCCTAAAGCTCTTTATACTGTTTGGGCAGGGGCAAATGATTACTTATTTACACCAGTTGATCCAGTTAATCCCACAGCAACACCTTTAAGTAATATTGGGACAGCTATTAAAAATCTGAGTATTTTAGGTGCTAAAGACTTTTTAGTAGTTAACTTACCCGACTTAGGTCTGCTGCCTATTGTTACTAGTAATAGTTTACCTGCTCCTAGTAGCTACTATACGGCTTTGACTCTTCAACATAATGCTGGGTTACTGTCTGCTATCTATGCAGAAGGACTACCAACAGATGTCAAGGTGACTCAATTAGATGTTTATAGTTTAGCCAATAAAATAATACAAAATCCCGCTCAATATGGCTTGACTAATGTGACTGGTAATTGTTTAGATAAAACTACTAACCCCTATACTTTATGTACTAACCCCAGTCAATATTTCTTCTGGGATGATGTCCATCCAACAACTGGAATTCATAGTATTGTCGCTCAACAAGCAGTTAAAGCCGTACTTGTACCTGAACCTCAACCTCTGAATATTTTAGGAGGTATAAGTGTAATTGGGTTGAGTCTTGGTTTAAAACGTAAATCAGCACAAAAAATAAGCAAATCAAAATGAGAAGGTTAAAATAGGATCTGTTTTCTTAATCAAGTTAAATAGAAAAAAATGATTGATTTGCGAGAGGATCTAATTGAAGCTGCTACTCACTTTTATCAATTGGGTTGGATGAGAGGAACAGCAGGAAACCTCTCAGCTAGATTACCTGATGGGACTTTTTGGATTACAGCAAGTGGCAAAAGTAAAGGTAAACTTCAATTAGAGGATTTTGTACGAGTTGATTTAGCAGGAGAGATAGTAGAGTCACCCTCTCCTAGTAACCGTCCTTCAGCAGAGACTAGTATTCATCAGGTCATCTACAGTCTATTTCCTGAAGCCAAGGCCTGTTATCATGTTCACTCAGTAGAAGCTAATCTGGTTTCTCAATTGACTCTAGAAGATCATTTACTCCTTCCTGCTATTGAAATGCTCAAAGGTTTAGGAATATGGCAAGAAAAACCAGAAGTTTATCTACCCCTTTTTGAGAATTATCTAAACGTACCTAAAATTGCTGAATCTATTCAGGAACGCTTTCAAATCTCACCCCCAGAAATCCCCGCACTGTTAATTAGAGATCATGGAGTTACTGTTTGGGCAAATTCCCCTGAAACCGCCTTCAATTATCTAGAAATAGCTGAATATCTCTTTAGATATATCTTGATGAAAAACTAATCGAATTGCTACCATTCCCTATTCCCTATTCTCCATCTTCACCAGCACTTTAAATGCACAACAACGTACATATTGAAGGTAATTTAATTGCTCTAGATCTAACAGCAGAGTTAATTGCTGATAATTATAAAGGGCAAACAGTAGAAGATTTTGGCTTAAAAAAAACAGCTAAATTAGCAGATGAAATAGCTATTGCTTGGGGAGATGCTAAAGCATATTGGGCTGCCTTTCAAAGACGATTAATGAGATTAGAAGATGATGATTTAGGAACTA
>CASBQB010000215.1 GCA_949127655.1 Chroococcales cyanobacterium PMM_0086
GGGCATTTTGGGTTAGGTTTCTACTCTGCTTTTATGGTCTCTAAACTAGTAGAAATTGATACTCTTTCCTATCAAGAAGGTGCACAAGCTGTTCACTGGAGTTGTGACGGTTCACCTGAGTTTGAATTGAGTGAATCAGAGAGAACAACTGTCGGGACTACTATTACTTTAACCCTTTTAGATGAAGAGGTAGAGTATCTAGAACCATCTCGCATCAAGCAGTTAGTTAAAACCTATTCTGACTTTCTCTCGGTTCCTATTAAATTAGATGGAGAAGTGATCAATAAACAAAGGGCACTCTGGAAGGAATCAGCCCAAAGTTTAACAGATGAAGATTACTTAGAATTCTATCGCTATCTTTACCCCTTTCAAGAAGAGCCTCTCCTCTGGGTACATCTCAATACTGACTATCCTTTCCTGTTGAATGGTATCCTCTATTTTCCCAAACTAAAGCCAGATGTAGAGGTCAATAGAGGGCAGATTAAACTTTTCTGTAATCAAGTCTTTGTCAGTGATCATTGTGAAGAGGTTATTCCAGAATTTTTGATGCCCTTAAGAGGGGTTATTGATAGTCCTGATATTCCCCTCAATGTTTCTAGAAGTGCCCTAACTAATGATCGCACAGTACGCCGCATAGCAGATTTTATCGCTAAAAAAATAGGCGATAGACTTAAATCACTCTATCAAGACAGTCCCGAAAAATATATCGACTGTTGGCAAGATATCGGTAGCTTTGTTAAGTTTGGTTCACTCAAAGAGGAGAAGTTTAAAAAACAAGTTGAGGATGTGATTATCTACAGCACAACCTATAAACCTCAAGAAACTCCTCAAGTAGAAGTACAGACCTTAAAAGAGGGGGGTGATGCTTGGCAAGAAGTTAATCTTCCTAAAGAAGATGCCCTGATCGTTCTAGAAAAGGCAGGTTATACAACTTTAAAGAACTATCTAGAACGCAACAAAGAAAAGCATGAAAACCGCGTTTTTTACTGCACAGATGCGAAAGTTCAAGCAACTTATGTAGACCTCTATAAGAACCAAGGGGTAGAAGTCCTGTTCTTAGATTCCTTTATTGATGTCAATTACTTCATTCCTTTCTTAGAAAGAGAGTATGAGAAAGTACAGTTCTCTCGTGTAGATGCAGATCTAGATTCTAGTCTTCTCCAAGAAGAAAAAGAGAAGGAACTAGTTGATCCTACTACTAATAAAACTCGTTCAGAGCAAATAAAAGAAGTCTTTGAAAAGGCTTTAAATCGTCCACGTCTGAATATTCGTGCAGAAGCGATTAAATCAGATAACCCAGCAGCAACACCACCTGCAATGGTTCTTTTACCTGAAGCAATGCGTCGTTTCAGAGAAATGTCTGCTTTAATGCAGCAACAAGCTATAGAGTTTCCCGAAGATCATGTTCTGATCGTGAATACCGCTCATCCTTTGGTGCAGAAAATCTACCAGATTAATCAAGGCAGTATTATTACAGGCAGTAGTGAGTCTCCTTCCTTGGAACTAGCTAAAATGCTCTGTCAACACGTCTACGATTTAGCTTTACTAGCACAAAGAGCTTTTGATGCTGAAGGGATGAAAGCCTTTATTGAGCGCTCTAATCTCGTTCTAACTCGTTTAAGTGACACTGTATAAACTTAGGCTGTACATTCTCTTATTTATTCCTCCCTCAAATTACAAGGGGAGGAATATTTTTTTCAAGAAAATAGCCATAAAGAATTTAAACGATTATAGTAGAATGATTTAAACCTACTTCAAAAGAGGAAAACCATTGTCAAGACGTTACATCTTTAGCTCTGAATCAGTTACAGAAGGACATCCAGATAAGCTCTGTGATCAAATCTCAGACACCATTCTAGATGCCTTCCTTACACTTGATGAGTCTAGTCGAGTTGCAGCAGAAGTAGTTGTCAACACAGGACTAGTCGTCATCACAGGTGAGATTACTTCTAAAGCTCATGTCAACTTTGTCAATCTGGCGCGTCAGAAAATTGCTGAAATTGGCTATACTAATGCCGATAATGGGTTTTCTGCTAATAGCTGCGCTGTTCTAGTAGCCTTAGATGAACAGTCCCCTGATATTTGTCAAGGGGTTACAGCAGCAAAAGAGCACCGCGATATAGGAAGTGAGGAAGAATTTGATCGTATTGGAGCAGGTGATCAGGGAATCATGTTCGGCTATGCCTGTAACGAAACACCTGAATTCATGCCCCTACCAATCAGTTTAGCTCATCGCCTAGCTCGTCGTCTAGCGGTAGTACGTAAGACCGGAGACCTCAACTATCTCCGTCCTGATGGCAAAACCCAAGTCTCTATCCTCTATGAGGATGGTCGTCCAGTCGGAGTAGATACCATCTTAGTCTCCACTCAACATGATGAAACAATTGGCGCTATTACTGAAAATAATGCAGTTCAAGCCAAAATCAAAGCAGATCTCTGGGAAGCAGTTGTTAAACCAGTCCTGAGTGACCTCTCTTTAACAGCAAATAATGACATCCGTTTTCTAGTCAATCCAACGGGTAAATTTGTCATTGGTGGACCACAAGGAGATGCAGGTTTAACTGGACGCAAAATCATCATTGATACCTATGGTGGTTATTCTCGTCATGGAGGAGGGGCCTTCTCCGGTAAAGATCCGACTAAGGTAGATCGTTCTGCAGCCTATGCTTGTCGTCATGTTGCTAAAAATATTGTGGCAGCTGGACTAGCTGAAAAATGTGAAGTACAGGTGAGTTATGCTATTGGTGTAGCCCGTCCTGTCAGCATTATGATTGAAACTTTTGGCACAGAGAAAGTCTCTGAAGCTACTTTGCTAGAATTGGTCAGAAAAAACTTTGAATTACGTCCTGCTGGGATTATTCATCGTTACAACTTGCGTGGTCTCCCGGCAGAACGCGGTGGACGTTTCTATCAAGATGTAGCCGCTTATGGACATTTTGGACGCACAGATCTAGATTTACCCTGGGAAAGTCTCGAACTAGTTGAGACTTTAAAAGAGTCATTATCTCACAGCTTTCAAGAGGCTGTCCTACAGTAAACTAGTTTAACTAAGTAAAACTATGTTCAAAGGAGGGGTTAGGTAGATTATTTCTACTTTTCCCCCCTTTTTTTGCTTACTGATGTTAGGTGAGACTTTACTTAACTGGACTTCATTAATTTCTAGCTCAAAAATGGTATCATAATATAAGAATTTTATTAATTTTTAGACAAATTTCTTGAAAAGAGCTACATGAGTCAAGAATTTTCCTTAGATAAGTGGATAGAAATAGGTACAATAGTATCAGCACAAGGCGTTAAGGGTGAGTTAAAAGTGTATCCTGACTCAGACTTTCCCGAAAGGTTTGAGAAGAGTGGGAAACGTTGGTTACTTTCACCCGATAATCAAGAGATAGAAGAAAGAGAATTAATCCAAGGACGTTGTATACCTGGAAAAAATCTCTATGTAATTAGTCTTGAGGGAGTAACAGATAGAACAGAGGCTGAAAAGTTGCGGGGCTTTAAAATTTTAGTACCTAAGGAAGATATCCCCAAATTAGCAGAAGATGAATATCATATATCTCATTTAATCGGTTTAGAAGTTTATCATCAAGCCGATGGGACTTTGTTAGGCAATATAGTTAATGTTTTTTGGGCTGGACACGATATCCTAGAGGTACAACCTGTGGCATTAAATGAGCAAAAAATAGTTAACTATTTGATTCCCTTTGTCAGAGAGATTGTTCCTTTAGTGGATCTCGATAAAAGAAGAGTCGAAATTAACCCCCCTCCAGGATTGCTGGAAATTAACAAAAGCTGATTGAGTTAAAATTTTGTTAGAGTGCCAAAAAGACCTTACTACTACATCTCAAATGAAAGTATAGCCACACAGAACAGTCTATTCACTCTCTACTGCCAAAAATGCCCTGTCCTAAACGAATCATGGTTGCACCAGAAGTCACTGCTTCCAAATAGTCACCAGACATACCCATAGAAAGCTCATTTAAAGACAAGGAGGACGACTTTGAGATGTCTTTAGCTAAATCTCTAACAGCACTAAAAGCAGTCAGTTTCTCCTGGTTGGAAAGTCCCCAAGGCAATATAGTCATTAGACCCTTGATCTGCACGGTTTGACACTTTTCTAGTTCAGAAATATCTAAACGTAACTCTTCCAAAGTCCAACCAAACTTATTAGGATCGCTCAAAGCTTTAACCTGCAGACAGATAGAAGGTTGCAGGTGCATTTCCTGTGCTAGACGATCTAAACGCTGTAGTAAAGATAAATTGTCTACAGAATGAATCCATTGAAAGTGCGATAAGACCTTTTTTGCCTTATTTGCTTGTAGATGGCCAATAAAATGCCAACAGATGTTGTCTAGATCACCTAACAAGTCTTGTTTAGTTAAAGCTTCCTGTAATTTACTTTCGCCAAAATCTCTAATTCCCCCCTCAATATAGGTCTCACGCATTCTTTGGGGATCTACTTGCTTAGTAACAGCGATCAAACGAATAGTTGAGGGGATCTGCTGGTAAACCTTAGCTATACGTTCTCTAATACTCATTGAAAAGTCTGCTTATAAATCTGCTGCAACTGCTGATAATCTACTCTAGCATCTAGCCTGCGAAAGTATCTTAAACGGGCTTCTACCATCATCCTACTATCAGAACGACTCACCGATTCAAAAACTATGCCGTTAGAAGTAGATGTGACAACGAAAAAAAGACGTTGAGCATAAAGTGTGGTAAAGAGTTCCTTGTGATCTTCTAAAAGACAGACTCGATAAAGTAAGCCAAAATTGGGATGATCGAGATATGTTTCGTTGCTCATCAAAGGGGTTAAGAGTCTTTTTACAATTATCTAAAGGTTTATTAAAATATTATCGTGGAAAATTACCTCTCAATATCAATCAGTTTTGTTAAGAGCCTTAATTTGGGCTGTAGCTTTTTGCAAGGACTCTTCCCATTCTCTAATGGGGTCACTATCTGCAACAATACCTGCACCAACCTGTCCCCAGACATTATAGAGGGAATCTTCGGCTGTTTGTGTGACTAATAGTGTACGAATCAAGATATTCAAGTCTAACTGACCACGGTAGTCTAAATAGCCAGCTGAACCATAAAAGAGGCTGCGGCGTTGCGGTTCTAACTCTTCGATAATCTCTAAACACCTTACTTTGGGACAGCCTGTAATCGTTCCACCTGGAAACATCGCCCGAATCAAGTCAACAGGACTCCAAGATGACTTAAGGATACCTTGAATATTACTAACTAGGTGCATAACATGACTATAGCGCTCCACAGTTAAGAACTCATTTACTTGAACACTTCCCCATTGACAAACTCGACCTAGATCATTACGTTTCAAATCAACTAACATAATATGTTCGGCCCGTTCTTTAACATTAGAGAAGAGTTCAGACTCTAGGCGTTGATCCTCTTCTAAAGTTTGACCACGAGGACGAGTTCCTGCAATAGGTCGAGTTTGGGCTATGTTTCCCCTGAGTTCTATCAGTCTTTCTGGTGAACAGCTAACTATATCCCCCCATTGAGTCTGCCAATAACTAGCAAAGGGTGAGGGATTAATTGTTTGCAGGTTTTTATATATTTGCCAACTGTGAAGTTTTGTTTCTCTCTGAAATCTTAAAGAGAGATTAGCTTGAAAAATATCTCCTGCTTTAATATACTCTTTAGCTTTGGCTACCATTCCCAGATATTCATTTTTACTGGTCAGAAAGTGAATATCTGCAGTTGTTGCAGCCAAATGATCAGAGTTGGATGAGGATAGAGAGAGTCTTTCTGTAAAGAATTCTAATTTTTGAGCAGCACTACTAGCTATATAGACTATCTGTTCCCAGTGATCCAAAACAGCAAACGACTCTGGTTCATACCAACAAGCGACAGGAAAAGGCAGACTATCTTGCTTGAGATAGGGCAACTTTTCAATTTCCCAAGCTGCATCATAACCCAACCACCCTAACCACCCACCAACAAAAGGCAGATGATTTGGTAAAGGTGAACTAAAATAGGGTCTTTTTTGGGTTAGCAAACTCTCTAGAAAAGGGAATATTTCCCCTATATTAGGCTGCCAAACTGAGTTAGGAGATGTGGCACAAATTGAATAACGAGAGAGTGAAGAAGTCCCAGGAAAAGGACTCTCTAAGAGAGTAGATATACCTGGTTGATCTATAAAGAGACTTTGAAAAACTTGGGAGCCTCTTTTTTGATCTAGAGTATGTTTACTCCAGAACCACTCTGACATTTACATTCCCCCCCAAAGTACACGAACCCCCCAAAAAGGTAATAAAGCACCTAAAAGCAACCAGTCTACTCTTCTGAACTTGAGAGAGTGCCAGAGAACACGATGTTCATTAGGACTAGTGAACCCCCTAACATCTATGGCCATGGCTGTTTGTTCTGCCCGCATTAGTAAATTTTCAATTAATCTATCTGCTACTACTAGCCAGATTTTCAAGCCATTTTTCAAGCCTAGTTTTTGCCAATTGATCGCTCTTGTTCGGATAGAACGGGTCAAATTTTGAATCTCTTCCATGACTAGTGGGATGAAGCGCAAAGCTAGGGTTAAAGTGAGTGTAATTTCAGTAACTGGGATTTTCCAGCGTTCTAGCGGTGCTAAAATTTCTTCTAAACCTGCAGTAATTTCTTCTGGTGCTGTAGTTAAAAGATACAATGTACTACTGTAAATAAGGGTAAAGATTAGTGTACTAGTTCCTACTGCTAAATTCAGAGACCGACGAGTGATTGTCAAACGGAAATCATCCCCCCAAATAGGAAGATCTACCAGAACGTAGCGATAGTTGGTCGCTGTAGGTAAAATTACGGAACTATCAAGCATGAAACGAGGTTGAGTCAGAAGTTTCATGCCATCTGGCAAGAGTAAGGTAATGCAGAATACAAAAAAACAAATGAGCAATAACCAACCAATTTGTTGCCACCAGACCCTTTTAGGAATCATCCCGAAGATAGTCACCAAAAATAGCAATACAACTATCCCAAGACGATACCAAGGATTAGCTAAGAATGGAGATAATAAAAAACTCATCAACCAAAACATCTTAACGCGAGGATCAAGACGATGTAACCAAGTTAAGGGATGTTCTAAATAAAGTCCAATGGGCAGTGAGCGTAATAAATCCATCGATTGTAATAATAAGTAAGATCAGCCTATCTTCATAATTGTCTTGTATCTTTAAGTGATCCTGTCTGAACTGAGAGGACTTTTTGATAAAAATCAAATAATTTTTTTGCTAGTACTTTATTCGTATATTCATTAAAACTCCTCTGGTAGCCTAGTTGTGCTAATTTCTCTGGTAATGAAGAAGGAGGCAACGTCATCATCTGAGTTAAACACCCCCTCAAGGCTAAATTATCCCCCTCTGGGAAAATTAAACCAGCTTCCCCAATAACATGGGGTATTTCTCCTGAGTCTGAACCAATGACCGGAACCTTACAGGCCATCGCTTCTATTAAAACATGACCAAATTGTTCTTTCCAACCGACTGCTGTGATTGTTTTGACTTGATAGCTAGTCTCTGAAGGTAAGACTAAAGTACTCATTAAATTAAGATAACGCGGTACATCTGAATGAGGAACACTTGGGACTAGAATAATTCTTTCAGCAAAACCTGCAGATGATGCCTTTTCTACTATTTCTTCTTGTAGTGGTCCACGTCCTAATAAGAGTAATTTCCAAGGGTATTCTAATAGACCTGCTAAAGCTTTAATCAGAGTAAGAATACCTTTTTCTTGAACAAATCTACCAATATAGCCTATGATAAATTCATCTTTTTCTATTCTTAGTTCTTGAGCTAATTCTGATTGAGTTGAGGGATAAAAGAGTGTTTCATCTACTCCTAATTGGGGCATTACTTCAATAAGACCATTGTAGCCATGATCTTTAAGAATCTTTACTCCATCTTGATTTCCAGCGATAGCTGCCTGGGTATTCTTTAGATTATATCTCTCTAACCAGGACAGGGGAAATTTCACTGTATACGGCAAATTCCACCAAGTAAAAAAGATGTTTTTTGCTTTGATTCCTAAGATTTTATTTAAAGTAATAAGTTGAGCATAACCCAGAGATTTTGCGCCTTGTTCTACTTGAATAATATCTGGTTTAAATGTTTTAAGCAAAGAGATAATATCTAGACCAAAGGTTAAAAGTGCTTGATTATTTTGACTAAAGTTAGAAATAGGTATTACCCGAAAGTTTCCTTCTATTCTAGGCTGAGTCTCAATCATTTTATTTTGTACTCCACCAGGTCGCCATTTTTTAGGAACGACAATAGTTACTTCAACATTTGGATAATTTTGAGCTAGTTGTCTGAGTTTTTCACTATTAAGCTCAACTATATAAGTATGACTTACTATCAGAATTTTCATCTCTTTTAAGCCTGATATTCTGGATCTTGGATACTGTAACTTTGTCCATTGATCAAGAGTGATTTAACTTGCGTGAAAAGGGCATCTAAAAACCCTAATTTATAGAAAATAAAGCGCGTGACAATTTTTAGAGGAGAACCGCTTTTATAGCAAGGAGGATGACCTAAAACATGACAATCAAAGAACTTGAGATAAAATCTTATTTGTTGAGATAAAGTTAAGTTTTTCAAAGCCATTAGAAAATGATTGTGATAGAAAGTAACTTGATATTTGATAGAACGGGTACTGATATCATGACACCCCCCTGTTTCTTCTCCTAGATGGACTAAATAGGCTGAAGGTTCATACCAAATATGATAACCTGTTGAACGAATACGCAGACAAAAATCAGACTCCTCTCTCACTGCACTACCTCGAAAACGCTCATCAAACCAAATATTGTATTTTAAAAATATTTCTTGTCTAAAGGACATATTACAGCCACGAGTTGAGATGACTTGTTGCGGTTTAATAGTATGCACTAAGTCTATATAATACCAAGCTATACCTGGGTCCATTGCTTGAGGTGGTAAGTCTTCAACTATTAAATCTGGCGCTATTTTTTCGGAATCAGTTAGTTTCATTCTATCTAAAACTCTGCCAGCAATAGCACCTATTTCTGGATGTTCTTGATAGTTTTTAGCATGAGCGAATAAATAGCCTTCTGGTAGTTGAATATCATCATCTATAAAAAGAATAATATCACCTTTTGCTCGTCTAACACCGTAATTTCTAGCACCTGGAAGACTGGCCCAATTTAAACGAAACCAGTTAATTTGCTGATTTTGCGCTAGTTCTTCTAGATAATTTTGCACTTCTGGTTGATGTTGAGGGGTTTGATCAATGACCAAAACTTCAAACTGTGGATAGTCTTGTTTTAGAACGTCTTCTAGACTATCTTTAAGAGGTTGTTCTCTTTGGTAGGTAGGGATAATAACAGAAATCAATGGATATTGCATAAAATTTTGTCTGTCTTTATTTATTTTAAGAGAATGCTTATCTTTTTTTTAATTAAATCATCAAGTTTAATAAAGAATATAGCATAAACTGAGATTAAGGATATGACAATGATTAGAGAGATACCTAAATTACCTAGCTTAGAAAAGGGTAATCTTGCCACTAAAACAGGTAAACTTATAAAGAGTAAAGGTTGATGGATTAAAAAGATATGATAGGAAAACACACCCAAGACAGCTATGATACTACTTAATTTAGATTCTTTGCCTATTAGTTTTTCACAGATCCAGTAGCAGAGTAAAAAGCAAAGAGGCGTAAAGAAAATATCAAATCCTAATTTATAGAAGGTTGGGGGAGTTCTAGAAAGAATAATATAGGGAACTAAGGCCAGTGTTAAAAGAATTGTTGCATATAGCCAGTCTTTACCTCTGAACTTATTATGTTCCTTATAAACAAATCCCCAATATATTCCTAAGCAAAAAGAAAATAAATAACTCAGGATTAAGTTTTGTGAAAGAAGATAATAAAAGATAGACATTTGATTATTAAGTAATAAGTATCCACCAACTAGCTTATAAGCTATTCCGATAATCACGGCTATTTTAAGAAATCTAATATAATCTTTCGAGTAGCGATAAAATAACAAAGGTGTTATTAGATAGGCTTGAACTATAACCGCAAAAAACCAAAACCCTGGGTTAATTTTTCTATATAAGTCAAAGTTAGGAAATCCCAGAATAATTAAAATAAGATTGCCCCAAGAGTCAACCTTAATTTTTGAGAATAACCAATAGAGTACAAGTGTAAAGATAATGGCTAACCAGTAACTAGGGTAAAGACGAAACATTCTCTTCTTTAGCCATTTTGACCAGTTTAATTCTCTTTTTGCTGTCCAATTATAGCTGATATTAAAACCTGCTAAAACTAAAAATATCTCTACAGCTTCATAGCCAAACTTTGTACCATTTCTGTTTATAATTGCCACTAAAGTAGAGCCGTCTGGGTAATTTTGAAAAAAATGGAACAGGAAAATAACCGATATAGTCAAGCCTTTAAGTTGATCTACCCAAACAAGTCGTTCTCTGCTTTTTTCTGACATAAGATTTAGGTAGAAATTAACTTTTTCCTCCAACCTATTTTTAGCTTACTTTTAGATTCTGGTTGAGATGCTTTGGCTTTTTGTTCTTGTTTGTCAACTTCACCACATTTAAAGATAGTCCCAGCAAATAACCAATAGTAGACGTTAACTGGGTCTGTATCTAGCGGGTACCAAAAGGTAAAATAACCCATAATTGGGATAAAGACAGAAAAACAAGTAGCAAAATTACGGATTGCTTTATCTTTGATTGACCAAGTAGTTTTAAAAGATAGGTATGTTAGATGTGTTGTCAAAATGATAAAGGCTAACAGACCAAAAGGACCTATTTCATACCAGAGTTTGGGATAGTAGGTTTCAAGAAAAGCAATTGGTCCAAAACTGCGGGCGGAGTTAGTTGCTGTTCCTAAACCTCGCCCTAAATAACCTTTTTGCTGACTTATCGCATATTCAAACTGACCTATGATGAATTGCTGAGGAGGTGCTTGGTTCCAGCGTCCGACGAAACTATTGACCCTTTCTTGAATAAAAGTGGGATTTAAAGAAGATAGACCGACGAATAAGAAGATAGATATCCCTAAAATTGTCACAATTGAACGCTTGAAGTTAGCTAGTTGACCAGTACTAATCAATAAAACAGATACTATAAGCGGGACAAAAGCGATAGCTTGTCTCTGACCACAGATAATAGAGTTAATAAAGACTAATCCTAAACTAACCACTCCACTAATACGCCATAAGAAGGCAGGATCGCAGAAAGCAACGGCAAAACTGATCCCGGCGTTAGCAGACAAGAACCAAGCCCAGTGCCATGGTGATACGAAAGTTCCTGGTAAACGAATAACCCCTTGTTCTGGGGTATACAGTAAAGCTCCACCAACTAGACATTTTCCCTGTAAGGTTGCTTTGAAAAGACGGTCGCCTGATGCTCCTAAATCACTTGTACTAGCACAGCGACCTGTTTTGAGCATCCAATATTGAGCTAGTCCTAATAAACAACAAATCAGACAGAGAACAACCAGGAGACGGCCTAAAAAGAAAAGTGTTTTTTTATCTTTGATCAGATAATAGGTACAAAAGATCAAAGGAACATAACCGAGGAAAATTTTTAAGCCATAAAGGCCTTGTAGTAAAGGATTATCCTGTTTACAAGTGGCTAATAATACCTTTTGATTTTCATTAAGTATAAATTGCCCTCCTTCATCTTTAACAAATCTTTCAGAAATTGACAGGCTATCACAGTCAGGTAAGAAAAATTGATTATAGCCATTGACAAAAACAAGTGTCAGAAGGGCAAAAAATAAGACCAGTCCCAAAGAATAGGCAAGTTGGCGAGGGATGATAAAAGGGAGTCCTTTTTTGCGACACTCAACAATTAAACCAATTAAAGCAGGTATATAAAAGATATCTTTGGCCAGTTGAAAAAGAAGATTACCTTCACCTAACCAATAAGTTATAGTGCCACCGAAAGGAAGATAAACTAAAAAAGCCCACAAGGCCTTGCGGGGGTAAAGATAAGAAAGAATTGCACAGGTAATAGCTAAAGCGATCATCAAACCAGTTTTAGGAGCAATAAAGAGACCTAGTGGAAGACCTATGAGGATACTGATTATTAACGAAGAGCTTAAAGCTAGTGTTAATTTGCTTTTGGCAAGTTGAGCCTGTTTTTTTTGAGCAAGTTTATCTTGACGTGTTGCTGGCTGTTTTTTAAATTCGGTATCTTTGCTCTTTAACTTAACCATCTGCTTGCGGGACAAGGTATTTTTGCACGGTATTTACTAGGTAATCAGTCCAATGCTGGGCATCTGTTGCCGAAGATGATTCTACCATAATCCGAATAAGAGGTTCGGTTCCAGATGCTCTAACCAATATTCTGCCTGAGTCTCCTAAGTCTTTTTGGGCAATATTTATCGCTCGTTGTATTGGTTCGCACTCTGGCCATGCTCTGCGCTTTTCTCGATCTTGTACGCGGACATTGCTTAAAATCTGTGGGTAGGTTTGAAAACTGCCATCTAACCAGGAGGTGAGTGTTATTGCTTCTTCTTGCAGGAGGGCTGTTAGATGGAGGGCTGTTTGAATGCCATCGCCTGAGATATTGTGATGATGACAGAGTATGTGTCCTGATTGTTCTCCACCTAACATGGCTCCTGTTTTCCACATCATTTCTTGAACATATTGGTCACCTACTGCAGTACGAACTAGTTGTCCGCCTAAATTTTGCCAAGCTCTTTCAAAGCCTAAATTAGCCATGACTGTACCGACAATCAAGTTCTCGGGTAGTCGGTTTTGTTTTTGCAGTTTTTGTCCCCAGCAATAGAGTATGTGATCCCCATCAACGATACGCCCTTTGGCATCTACTAAGATTACCCGATCAGCATCGCCGTCAAAAGCAAATCCGATATCCCCTTGATGTTCTTTAACTGCCTTTTGTATTCTTTCTAGATGAGTTGAGCCGCAGTTAACATTAATCTGGTCTCCATCGGCCTGATCATGTAAAGAGACCACTTGCGCGCCTAGAGCTTTAAATATTGCTGGAGCTATGTTTACTGCTGCTCCCCAGGCTAGATCTAGTACTATTTTTCTGCCTTTAAAGTCGGTATTTTTGGGCAGTGAGTGGTGCAAAAATTCTTGATAATCCTGCACTAGTAAAGGTCTATTCAAAATCTTACCCCAGGCTGACTCTTTTCTTAAGCTGTTCAGTTGACCCCTAATACCTGCTTCTATAGCCTGAGTTAGGTTTTGAGTCAATTTTTTGCCTTGGGAACCAAAGAATTTAATTCCATTGTCTTCCGGGGGGTTGTGACTCGCTGAGACCATAATCCCACCTATGGCGTTACTTTTCTGGGTTAGATGGGCCACACATGGAGTCGGACAGAGTCCTATTTGCCAAACTTCTACACCCGACCAAGCTAGTCCAGATGATACGGCCATCGCTAACATATCGCTGGAGTTTCTTGAGTCCTGTCCAATGATTACAGGCCCTTTGTTCAGTGTGTTTTCTTGCAGGACTTTTCCTACCCAATAGCCTATTTCTAGCGCCAAGGGAGCAGTTAATAATTCTCCTGCTTTACCTCTAATACCATCTGTGCCAAAGAGGGGTGTCATCATATTTTGGCTAGCCCCTATAATTTTACTATCAACTTGACAAGATAGAGATGTTACCATAATTGCTTCTCCTCACACAACACAATTTAAGGTTAGAAGATCCCAGGTTGGTTTTTCCTTTCTTTTTTCTTCTTCTAGTCTCTTATACGCCTATCTCTTCTAAAAGTTCCTCTATTGCTTCCCAGGATAAGCCTTTTTGGATATATTCTGGCTCGTTGGGTCTATAGGGACTTTTTAGGCGATCTATGGTGATAATCATCGCGTTTTCCGAAATTAGGTGGACTTCTGGATCTGTTGGTGTTGCTTGACTTAGATAACTAGAAAATCCTTTAAAGATTAGTATCTCCTCTACTCTGGAGTCATTTTTTATAGTTACTTTCAGGATTTCTTGCGGTCGTTTGATTGTGTAAGCCTCTAATCTTTTTTCTGCTGATTTATTGCTCAAGTGCTGAACGTCCTTGTTTTCCTAGTCGGAAAAAAATAAAGTATCCCAAATACAGAACATAACAAATCAGTGCCACTATACCTAGAAATCCTAGAAATCCTGTACTTGAACGAGCATGAAAAATTTCTCTATATCTCCAAGGCGCTTCGAGCCAGACTTGACAAAAAGGTGTTTCTATGCTACCAGGAATAAAGCTGCAGGAAAGAAAGGGCAGGCTAGCAATTGCCCCTAAACTACAGTATATAGTTATTGCCCAGCGCCAAGATGTCGTTACTAGCTTGAGTCCTTGGTTCGGTAAATCCTTGATCTCATCATTAATATCCACCCAGAACCAGAGAGAGAGTGGGATGAGTATCTTGGCTGCAATGGATGTTAAAAAAGCCATTGGCCAAGCGATAATCATTAAATACACTGTGATCATCAAGAGACTTGCTACCCGCCAGTAGATAACCAAAAGCCGCGTTATAGACTCAGTTTTACTTATTAATGACCAGATTAGGATAATGATTGGTAATACAACCGTAAACACAACGGCAAGGCGATAATCTGCCCAAACTAGAGGGCGAAACCAAACAGTTTCCATAGGCTTACTTCCAAAAAAAGACAGGCCGGGAGTTATTTTAGTCTAGTGAAAGACTAAAGACCCCCGGCAACTTACTATTTATTTATTCTTCGTAAACTCGACATTCTGCAGCGTCGGGGTTATCATCACAATACTTTTCAAATGGAGACTTTGCAGGCTGCGTTAGACGTTGATGAGACGCTTCTGCCTGTAGTTCTTCTACGGCATCCCAGGCGGCTGCACATTCTTCAGTATCAGAACCATCTACTTTACATACATTTCTGGCATTTTCAAGTTCTTCTTGAATTTTCTCTTGGATATTACTCATGTTCCCTCAAAAATTAAGTAACGGTGACCTTTCCAAGTTATCGCAGCCTTGGATTTTTTAGCAAGTGGTCTACAATAATAGACTCATAGTACTTAAGGTTAAATTATTTTTAGATAATTAATTAACCTTATCATTACTAATATACCTCAAAATTCTTTTGTCAGAATCTCAATGTATAAATACTTAGGTACTTACTAAAATTGTTATCTTTCTCAAGAACATTCTACTATACTTAAAACGGTTTCGCCGATGACAGAAAAAATGCAATGGATCAACGCCCTATCTACCAGTCCTTCTCTTGAAGGAGCAATTTCTGAAGTTACTGCTCAAATCCAACAGTCTCTTAGAGGTTCACCCGATCTAGGAATTCTGTTTATTTCTTCTGCCTATGCTAGTGATTACCCTCGTTTATTACCCTTACTGTTAGATAAATTACCACTAGGTTTTGTTATTGGTTGCGGGGGTGGAGGAATAGTTGGGATGAACTCAAATGGAAAAATCCTAGAGATTGAAGGTTCCCCCGCTCTTAGTTTGACTGTCGGTCACTTACCTGGAGTGAAGATTCAGCCGTTTCATCTGGTTGACGGTGATTTACCAGATCCAGATGATGGGCCGGGTGCGTGGATAGAATGTATAGGGATCGATCCGCAAGATAATCCTCAATTTATTTTATTATCTGAACCATTCTCTTCCCGTATCAATGACCTACTAGAAGGACTTGATTTTGTTTATCCCAGTGCAGTTAAAATTGGCGGGTTAGCAAGTGCGGGTACTGCTGGGGTTCCCAATAGTCTGTTTTACTTTTCTTCTACTAGCAATCTACCTGCTGTAGTCTACTCTGAAGGTACTGTAGGTCTGGCCATCTCTGGTGAGATTATTGTAGAGACTATTGTCGCTCAAGGTTGTCGTCCTATCGGTAGCCCTTATCTAGTGACAAAAGGAGAACGTAATATCATTTTAGAGTTGTCAGATCGTCAAGATAACGCGAATATTGGTCCGCCTTTAGAAATGTTGCGTAATCTGATGCAGTCTCTGGATGAAAAGGATCGAGAATTAGCTCAAAACTCGCTTTTTATCGGTCTAGCCAGAGATGAATTTAAAATAGAACTCAAACCAGGTGATTTTTTAATTCGTAATCTCTTAGGAGTAGATCCAAGAGTAGGCGCTATGGCCATAGGGGATCGGGTACGTTCAGGACAGCGTATTCAATTTCATCTTAGGGATGCTCAAACCTCGGCTGAAGATTTAGAATTTTTATTGCAAGTCTATCAACAGAATATCTCTTATCATGCCAGTCCTGTAGGTGGTTTGATGTTTTCCTGTTTGGGACGGGGAGAAGGACTCTACAAACAACCTAATTTTGATTCAACTCTTTTTCGTCAATATTTTCCTGGTATCGTTTTGGGAGGATTTTTCTGTAATGGAGAAATAGGTCCTGTAGCTGGCAGAACTTTTTTGCATGGTTATACTTCAGCCTTTGCTATTTTCCGACAACCTGAACGAGTAACCGATGAAGACTGAACGGATTATTGTTCCCTTAGATGTACCTGGAGTGGATGAGGCAATCAGCTTAATTAAACTACTGCCTCAAGTATCTTTTTGGAAAGTTGGACTAGAGTTATTTATCGCTGCTGGTTCTTATATTCTGCCCTATCTTAAGGAACAGAATAAACGAATTTTTCTAGACTTGAAGCTCCATGATATCCCCAACACCATGGCGGGCGCTTGTCGCGCTGTTCTCAAGTATCAGGTAGACTTACTCACACTCCATGCTGTTGCCGGACGTAGTGCCTTACAAGCCTCTCTCGGTGCTATGCAAGATAGATTATCTCGCCCTAAACTACTAGGGGTAACAGTTTTAACTAGTTTAACCGCTCAAGATTTAGCTTTTGATTTAAAAATTCCCTTAGAACTATCCCAATATGTTCTCTCTCTAGCACTTTTGAGCCAAGAATCAGGTTTAGATGGAGTTATTTGCTCTCCTTTAGAAGTGCAAAAGTTGCGCAATATCTGTGGGTCTGACTTTCTGTTGATTTGTCCTGGAGTACGTCCAACTTGGTCTAGTCAAGGGGATCAAAGAAGAACTATGACTCCTAAGCAGGCTATTCAAGCAGGCGCTGACTATCTGGTCATAGGACGACCTATTACATTAGCTAAAGATCCTGTAGCAGCTTGGTATCTTCTTGAGGAAGAACTAGGAGAAAACAGATGAGGCTTTTCTCACTTGGACTTTTAGGATTGTCTTTATTTCCAGCACCTAATTATCAACTTTCTAAGCAATCTTTTGTCTGTCCTTCTAAGTTAGAACCTCTAATAGAACAGATGCTCAAGGATTTACCTAGCTATGCTAACCGAGTAATTCAGCGTTCACGGTTTCCTAAGAGCAAAGATTCTTCAAGTATTTATGTTCTTTTGGCGGGAAAACCTAACTATAATCCTCTGCCTCTTACGGTACTTCAATACCAGAAAGTTCTCCCTGATAAAACAGAACAGGTTTTTTTTACAACTCTAGAACGACATTTTACTAATCAAGGTTTTCAAGAGAGACAAAACTCTCATTGGCTTTTTCTAACTTCCTTGGGTGGTAGTCGGAAACTGGTAATGTTATATACTCAACTAGGTTCAACTATGCCCAATCAGCCTCCTTTACCACCACTAGAAACCAGTCAGGGTATTATAGGACAAGCTGTTAGTTTATGGCTGAGGGATTGTCAGTTTTAATCTTTAATAGTATTTATATACTAAAACAGTTAAAGATAGAGTGTAAACTGCCGTTTGAAGGCAAAACTAATTAATCTAAAAGGGTGGCTAGATTTTTGAATGACTGAAATACGCAGAAATTTACCAGCTAGCAGACGACCAATACCTTTAAGACGAGCTTGAAACCTGACTACTAACCATTGTAAGGTTGAGTTACTTGCGTACATAGGCGTAAAAGCTAGTTTCCTGTATAGTACATCTGCTCGATGAGTTTTACTGAGTCCTTTCTGATAATGTTCTAAATTGGGTAATCCTCCATGTTCTCCATAATTCCGAAAAGCAATATAGTTTTTAAACTTTCTAGCACGCAGAAAGTTATCTAGACTTGAATCCCAGGTAGAATAGACATTGCTTCCTATAGTGTCTCCAATCGACTCGGCTAATTCAATCAGACATTTAGCAGCACTAGGAGTGACAACATAAGCTACCATTGCGACTGAAAAGCCTTCAGCATAACCTTCTAGAGAAATACTGTATAGTTGAGAAGCACAAGTATAAAGCCAAGAAACACCCACATCAGGTTGATTGGCGGCAAATGGCAGAGGTAAATTACCAAACCCCACCACAGGAACAAAATCCGCCTCAACAACTAATGTGGGTTTAAGTTCTTCTGCAGCAATTTCCCAGGCGCGTCTGTGGTTTAATAAACAGAGATAACTGGGTGAGTAATTTTTATATTCTGGCTTGGGTTCCTGTCTGAGAACTTGACAAGGACACCCTTCTGTTAACAAGGTTTTTTCTAGTAAATCAGTTTGCTCTTTATAAGCAATGATCAAAGTTTTGCCAATGCCCTCAGTTAATGGTGTTAATACATTCATAAATTGATCTGATAAATCACAACCAAGGCATATACTAACACTATGATAACCAATAGGTTTCACTTTCACATTGAAGTTCAGATAAGTTGAATCTAAGTAAAAATGGTTGAATATATTGTTTTTTTAACGATTAATGTAGGACTATACAGTCTTTTTGCCCTAGGCTTAAATTTACAATGGGGCATCTGTGGACTGATTAATTTTGGGCTAGTTGCCTTTATGATTTTAGGAGCCTATACAACAGTTATTCTCAGTTTACAAGGCGTGCCTCTAATTTTAGCTGTTTTAGTAGGTGCTTTACTGTCTGCTTTATTAGGGCTATTAATTGGCTTGACTACTCTTAGACTGCGGGAAGATTATCTGGCTATTGTTACTATTGGTGTGGCTGAGATAATCCGTTTAATAGTCCAAAATGAACAGAAGTTAACCCAAGGCACTTTTGGTATTCAGCGCTTTCCACTTCCTTTAGAAGGCTTTGAACCTAATCTATTCGTCAAGCTATTGTTCATAGCTATTTTGAGTATTCTGACTGTCTTTACTACATCAAAACTAGTTAAAGGTATTCAAAAAGAATGGCAAGCTAAAATAAATACTAATAAAAAGCCCTACTATTTATTTATTCTTGGTATTATAACCATAGGTTTTATTATCTTGCTTTATATTAATGGAGTTATTGCCCTCTCACATTATACTTATAAAGCTGGTTTGATGGTTTTAGAGTTAGTCGTTTTAGCTATAGTTTATTGGGGCTTAGAATTTTTAGTACATAGTCCTTGGGGCAGAGTTCTTAAAGCTATTCGAGAAGATGAAGAAATAGCCAAAGCTTTAGGAAAGAATGTCTTTTGGTATAAGTTACAGGCTTTTTTATTGGGAGGGGCGATAGCGGGAATTGCTGGTTCTTTTTTTGCTTGGCAATTAACAGCAATCTATCCTAATAATTTTGAATCTCTAGTGACTTTTAATGCTTGGATTATTGTTGTTTTAGGTGGGGCAGGAAGTAATGCAGGAACTATTTTAGGTGCAGTTATTTTCTGGCTTTATGATTCTTTGACTCGTTTTTTACCTGCAGGAATCTTAACAGATAGTCAAATGGGTGCATTTAGGGTCATGTTAATTGGTTTGATTTTGATTTCTTTGATGATGCTGCGTCCTCAAGGTATCTTAGGAAAAAAAGAAGAGTTAACACTTAGTAAATAGGGTTAAAATAATGAATGAATCTCTATTAGTAGCAAGAGGACTATCTAAAAGTTTTGGGGGTATTAAAGCCGTCAATAATGCTCTAATTGAAGTAAAGCTTAAAAGTATTACTGGCTTAATTGGTCCTAATGGTGCAGGAAAAACTACTCTATTTAATCTGCTTTCTAACTTCATTCACCCTGATCAAGGGGAGGTGATTTTTGCTGGAAAAACAATCCATCAATTACCACCCCATCAAATTGCCTTGGCCGGATGCGTCAGAACTTTTCAAGTAGCACGAGTTCTTTCACGTCTTTCAGTATTAGAAAATATGCTCCTAGCAACACAGAACCAGACTGGAGAGGATTTTTTTCAGGTCTGGTTTAAACAAAAGCAGGTCAGAAGCGAAGAGAGAGAAAATAAAGATTTTGCTATGTCTATTTTAGAGAATGTTGGACTAGCAGCTAAAGCGAATGATTATGCAGGCGCTTTATCAGGGGGACAACGCAAATTATTAGAGATGGGTCGGGCTTTGATGACTCGTCCAAAATTAATTCTTTTAGATGAACCCGCAGCAGGAGTCAACCCCACTTTAATTGGTCAAATTTGTGAACATATTCTGAGTTGGAATGAACAGGGGATCTCTTTTTTAATTATTGAGCACAATATGGATGTAATTATGTCTCTCTGTCATCATGTTTGGGTGATGGCAGAAGGAACTAATTTAGCAGATGGTACGCCCAATGAGATACAAAACAATACACAGGTTCTAGAAGCTTATTTAGGGGGATGATTGTCTTGATTTAATTGAGTTGGAAAATTAAAATCTCTGTTAGTGGTGACACAAAACTACTTAAAGAATCAAAAGAATGTTTTACAATGTGTTAAAGAAGGGCAAAAAAGAGGAGAGGCAGCGACATTGGATGAATTAAGAAAAGCGCTAGAACTAGCCACGTCTGAAGAGTTAGAACAACTTACTCAACTCTTATTCAGTCGCAAATTAAATCCTTTGGACTACTTGACACCTGAGCCAATAGAGGTACAGAGTAGAGACTGGAACAGTTGGCTCGACGCATTAGAAAAAAGATTTCGTTATCTAGCCTCAGATGGACTAACAGTATTAAAAGGAAAAACCCAAGAATTCAGCTATCGAGATGCCCTGATCAAAGTATGTCACTTTCTCAAGATTCCTTACTCTAAAAAAATGTCTACTACAGAAATAGAAGCAGAAATATTTCTCGAGTTGGTCAGTAAAACCTGGAAAAGCCTCCCTAAACAAGAACAACAGTCAATAAATGTCAAAGTTCAACGCTCACTAGCTGCGGCTAATGCACCTGAACCAATACCTTCTCAACTACTACATAATCCTCTTACTTTACTCCTCAAAGGAAGTAGCGCTATAGCAGTTAGTGGGCTGTTAAAACCTTGGTTATTGAGACAGGTAGCGCAGCAATTAGCTATACACATTGCCACATATCAAGCAACACAAAGCGCCATTGTAGCAGGAGGAATGGCTGCAGCTGCTCAAATTCAAAATCAACTAACTCTGCAAGTAGCTAAAAGAGGGGTAGTGACAAGTGCTGCTCGCTATGGTACTGTAAGAGCAGTTTTAGCTGTAGCAGGACCTGTTCTCTGGAGTTGGTTTTTAGCGGATTTGGGCTGGCGGGCTATCTCGACTAATTACAGTAGAATTATTCCGATGGTCTTTACTCTAGCTCAAATTCGTCTGACTAGGGCTGATTATTGGGAAATGGCTTGAAAGGCGACTTAAAACGCTTTAATTGAGTACAATACTTAAAGACAGCATAGAGAACAAAACAGATGTTAGCAAGAGTCTGGAGTGCAACACTACTGGGGTGAGAAGCGATTAAAATAGTAGTAGAGGTGAACGTATCTATACTGCTATTCAAGAAGGAAATATAAAAAAGCTATATGCTACTGTAGATAAGTATGTAGATAGTTTAGTACAAAATAATACCTTAGTATAGCGCTAGGAGATTCTAAAAACTATTAATACTGAGAGGTTCTTAACATGACACCAGAAACAGAGGCTAGATTACTCAAGCTACTAGAAGAAATCAATAAAAATCTAGAAAGATCTTATGAGATTACTAAGTACCCAAATCTTGCCAATGAACTTACCAAGTACTTATTAATCAGAACAGACAGGAAGTAGAGATCGCCTGTATACAAGAGGATAAACGATTAAAAGAAAAAAGAAGAGAACAAATTAGAAATGGGATGATGACAGTATTAGCAATCATGACCCCCTTGATTTTATTAGTTGCCGGGGTTGCTTGGAGGTTATCTTGAGCAACTCGCTACGCTTTAAGCAAGCTACGTTGTAAGACTCCTATTGGTATACAAGTACTTTGGCGTGGTTGGTTGAATTTACATGACTTGTGTGAAGGCTGGATGCTTGCAAAAAGCACGCTATCGTGAAAAGTCAGTGCCATAATCAGATTGTTTGTAATCGCCCCGTAGTAAGTCAGCAAACGACCAGATGAGCGCGGAAAGACTTTGCTGGTTCATAGGTTTATAGCCCTTTTTCTTAGCACAATATTATGTGAGCATTTCAAGATTATCTGTGCATAAGAAGAGATTGTAGAGGTAAAGATAGAGCCTATAATTAACAAAATTGTTATTGATCAGGTCTATGTACGAAAAACTAACCGCACCTTCTACAGGTTCTAAAATTACGTTTTCTCAAGGTAAGCCCATTGTACCTGATAATCCGATCATTCCCTATATCCAGGGAGACGGAACAGGGGTAGATATTTGGCCTGCTACTGAAAAGGTGATCAATGCAGCAGTCCTTAAGGCTTATGGGGGGGTACGTCAGATCTACTGGTTTAAAATCTATGCAGGAGATGAGGCTTGTGATGTCTATGGAACTTATCAATACTTACCTGAAGATACTCTAACTGCTATTCGAGAATATGGTATGGCCATTAAAGGTCCTCTGACTACACCTATTGGGGGTGGTATTCGTTCTCTCAATGTGGCCCTGCGTCAGATTTTTGATCTCTATGCTTGTGTGCGTCCTTGTCGCTACTATCCTGGGACTCCTTCCCCTCACAAGACACCAGAAAAGCTGGATGTGATTGTCTATCGGGAGAATACTGAGGATATCTATTTAGGGATTGAATGGCCTAAAGATAGTGAAATTGCACAGAAGCTGATTCATCTATTAAATACTGAGTTGATTCCTGCTACTCCTGAACATAAGAATAAACAGATTCCCTTAGATTCAGGTATTGGGATTAAACCGATCAGTAAAAAGGGTTCTCAACGTTTAGTACGCAGAGCAATTGAACGGGCGTTACTTTTACCTAAAGATAAGCAACAGGTCACACTTGTGCATAAGGGTAACATTATGAAATACACTGAGGGGGCTTTTCGTGACTGGGGTTATGAATTAGCAACTAGTGAGTTTCGGTCCGTCTGTGTGACTGAAAGAGAGTCTTGGATTCTGGGTAATCGAGAAAAACAACCAGATCTATCTATTGAAGAGAATGCCCGTCTGATTGACCCTGGTTATGATTCTTTAACTACTGAAAAACAGGCTAAAATCTGCGCTGAAGTAACAGAGGTATTGGATACTATTTGGGAAACTCATGGTAATGGTCAATGGAAAGAGAAGATTATGGTCAATGATCGGATCGCTGACAGTATCTTTCAACAGATTCAAACTCGTCCTGATGAGTATTCTATCCTAGCAACGATGAACCTTAATGGGGACTACCTTTCTGATGCTGCTGCGGCGATTGTTGGTGGTTTAGGTATGGGACCTGGCGCTAATATTGGGGATAGTTGTGCTATTTTTGAAGCGACACATGGCACTGCACCCAAACACGCTGGACTAGACCGGATTAATCCTGGTTCGGTTATTCTTTCTGGAGTAATGATGTTGGAGTATATGGGTTGGCCAGAAGCGGCTGATTTAATTAAAAAGGGTCTCGGTGCGGCTATTGCTAATCGTCAAGTTACCTATGATTTAGCTCGTTTAATGGAGCCTCCTGTCGAACCTCCCTTAAAATGTTCTCAATTTGCCAGCGCGATTATTGAGAATTTCTAAGGAGATTTTTAATCATTATTTGAGTCTCCCGCAGCCTAGGCGGGAGGATTCTTGAAAAAACTTTGTTAAAAGTTTTTCTATCAAGCAGAAAGATCTTACTTTTTGCCCTAAACGGTTGTGTTACTAAGAAAATTTATGTCTTTACAGCCCTTTGTTTATGCTCCAGAAACATGGCAACAGAATTTGATTAACTCCACCCTATCTTGGTCTGCTAAACACAGCAACTTCACACCCTGGATTGCTCAAACATATGCAGAACTTGCCCTGGTAGGTATTGATTTTAAAATTACTGAAACTTTAGCGGTTGATGGTATTGTTTTAGCAGACAGAGATACATTGGGTAATTCCTATCCCTTTCTTTCTAGAACAATCTTAATCTGTGCTAAAAGTGATCGTGAGTTTCACCCTTCTGCACATTTTCATATAAGTCATAATCGCCAAGATGAGTCTGGCTTTATTAATAATAAAGTGTGGCAGGCACGTTATGTACCACACTGGCTTATTCCCGGAATTGAATCAAGGGATTTTAAAAGAGGCACCAAGCTTGAAAATATTGCCTATATTGGAACAAGAGGTCAACTTGCTGAGGAATTAAAATCACCAGAATGGGCAAGAAAAATAGGAGATTTAGGACTAAATTGGTTGCCTATATTTGAGCCTGATCTATGGAATAATTACACAAATATAGATTTAATTGTCGCTGCCAGAAGATTTCCTTCCCCTCCTTATCCTAATAAAGGAGCTATTAAACTTTTTAACTGTTGGCGGGCTGGCGTTCCTGCACTGCTTGCTCCAGAGTCGGCTTTTATGGCTGAAAGAATATCTGAATATGATTTTTTACCTATTAATTCAATTGAGGATACTTATTCTAAAATTCTGTTTTTAAAAACAAATCCTGAGGTTTACTCTAATATGTTAAAACGTTGTTATGAGCGTAGTAAAACAAATGATTCTGAAAGTATTAGGAATAAATGGTTAAAGGTTTTTGAAGAAGCAGAAATCTTCTACGCTTACTGGAATAAAGTGCCAGACTTACAGAAGAAAACTGCTTTTTTACTCAAAAGATATCTTTTAAAGCAAGAAAGATTGTATTATAAAATTATAGGTGAAGTGTAATCAAGATATCAGAAAATTAGTTATTAAATGAATCATTCTTATTTTGCAACGGTTGCCAAAGGACTAGAAGAAACAGCAGCCCAAGAATTAGAAAAACTGGGTGCTCTTGAAGTAAGAC
>CASBQB010000216.1 GCA_949127655.1 Chroococcales cyanobacterium PMM_0086
AGGAGAACTAAGAACGCGAGATTAGAGAACGGAAGTCTGACTCTAAGCTTGAAAGATAGTTCAGAAAGCTATTTCCCTAGTACTTTGCCCCTGGTGACAGCTTCCGTAACACTACCCCATATTAATGCGTCCCTGACTTTGGGACCAGATTTAAGTCCATAAACTCGTTCCCCTTGCTTTGACCAAGCGTAACCATAGTTGTCCCTTTCATCCATACCAGATACCCTACGGGCGGCTACGCCTACATCTACATAGACTATGTGGCTTGCTTTAGGGTCAACAAGTTCCTCTATCCATTTTTCTCTTTTTTCGTCATTTCTTTCTCGATAGCCGTAAGTTTTTTTTTACGATTTTTCTGACCGCAGGGCAGTGTAAAGCCAATTTTCTTTAAGGCCCGTGAAATTGTGCGAGCACTAATATCTTCGGGCCATAATTGGGACATTTCTTGTTGAGTTTTCTCACTGTTTTCTGTAGCAAAAGCTGTAAATTTCTCCCAATCCTTAATTTTTTTCCCTTGAATTGATGGCTCTATTAGCTTCGCTTTGATATCTCCTGTTGCTGCTCTACGTTGAAACCAAAGATTAATTGTATTGCGACTTATATTGAATAATTCACTTACTTCACACTTTTTCAGTCCATTTAACTCTATTGCTACCCAAAGGCGCGGCTACGCCTACAATGACTTTTTGCCGGAAATCATAACTATAGGGTTTAGCCATAAGGAAGTTTGCTTAAATTACAAAGAGTATCTCTAGTTTACGTCCTAATGATCTAGGCTGTAGCTATAATAGGTAAAATATCCTGAATAAATTTTACTTCTAAAGAATAGATATTTTCCAGTTTCTTAATTAGATTAGATTCAATAAATTGCCATTGATCATCAGGAGTATATCCGCTCAATCTAGAGCGAGCAATATCAATTATTTTAGGCTGAATCTTATTGACAGTGAGGAACTCACCAAATTGATCAATTCTTTCAATAATTTCTGATTGTGACACTTTTAATGCTAGATCTTTTTCGAGAACAGATTCCATAATGGGGCGCTGCATTGAAAAGTAATATTTACCATTTTTCTCTTCCATTTTAGCCGTTCCCCCTAGCTTAATCCGAATCCGATCATAGGGATTGTTTAAGAAAGATTCATACACTTCTTTACTAACTTCTATTTTTAGAACCTCTCCCGCTTGGTTATCGCAAGAAAAATAATCTAGATCGATATCCAAAACTACAGTTTTTTCTTGATTATCAAAGGAATCTGCTGTAGTAATTAGCTTGTTTTTCAAGGTTTTTCTATCTGGATTAAAGAGTCCAGCTTTTTTAATTTGATCAGTTACAAATAGAAATTTTCCTTCAGCATTTAAGGAAAAAACTTGATTTTTACTCTCGGTTTGTTCAGCGTTATGTGTTTGTCTTAACCAGTAAAGTTCATTAAAAATACCCTGATAAACGACCGGAATAATAAAATCCGCAATTCCTAGTTCTGTATAGGTAAAATCATACAGCTTTTCTAAATTACCATTGAGAGAGTTAAGAGAATGAGATAGATTAGGAACACCAAAGTCAGAATGTTCATCGACATGAAGTAAAATGTTTTTGCTTGCTGGAATCAATTCCTTTAAGGCAGCATAATTCCAAAGGAAAAATGCTTCGTGGTGTTCTTCCATAATAAACAAGGGAATAGCTGACATAGATTTTTCCTTCAATTTGGTAATCGTTTATTTATGAGGCTAGCTAAAATAACTGTGAGTGTCAAGACAGAAAAGTTCAGTTTTGTTAAGGATTTTAAGAATTCATCCCAACGGCTCGTTGTAGTTGAGCGAATGAACGATTATAAGTAATGATGGCATTGACGAAATTGTTCCGAGCGCGAACTAGACGATTTCGAGCATCGAGGACTTCCGTTTGGGTATTAACCCCAGCATCAAAACGAATTTCGGCTGCTTTAAGTGCTTCTTCTGCTCGCTTGACACTTTGAGTAGCGGTCTCAATATTCTTCAATTGGGGTTGTAGCTGATAATATGCTCGCTCTACTTCTAAGCGAATGTTGTTCGCCGTTTCAGAATACTGTTGCTCAGCGATCGCTATCCCCGTTTCTGCTTGTTTAGCTCTGGCATTTGCTGCTCCACCATCAAAAAAAAACCAGTTAAAGTTTAAACCGAAAGCATAACCATCCTCAGTTCCCCTTGCGGTAAAGGGATTGAGATCTTCAGTAGCGAGGGAGAGTACATTATATTCAGCAAAAAAACTGAGGCTTGGTTTGATGGTAGCTAGGGCTACCTGTTGCTCGGCAGTACTGCGCTGACGTTCGGCTAACCGTTGTTCTAACTCCACTCGGTTTTTTAAAGCTAAGAGAATAGTTTCACTTAAAGGCAACTGCCATACTCCAGTTCGCGTGACGGGATCGGCTGCTGTAGGCGTTATCGAGGGTGTCAAATTCAAGACAGTAGCCAAGTTTCGGCGGGTTGTTTCTTGCGTCGCTTGATTATTCCGCAGTTCTTGAATAGCATTATCTAAATCGACTTGAGAATTGAGTAAATCCAAGCTAGTAGCTAAACCAACATCTAGCATCAATTGAATGCTTTCAAGTCTTTTGCGCCGATCATTCACATCGTTCTGGAAAATTACCACCTGAGCATCTGCCTGTTGTAAGTCATAATAAGCGAGGGCGACATCCAGGCGTAATTGTTCTTCTATTCTTTTCACTTCCAATTCACTAATTCTAATTCTTTGTTTAGCCGAAATAATGTTATCCTGTCTGCCAGGAGAATAGATAGCGTAGGATAGGGAAATTTTTCCATCAACTGTTGTCGTGGTGAAATTACTAATTTTTTCAATCCCTTGTTGCGTTGTTACGAGCTGTTGCTGCTGTGATTGTAATTCACTTTGAGCTTGCTGCAAATCCCTATTTAAAAATTCTAGCTCTAAGTTTTTTTGGATTTGTGCCTGTGTTGCAAATTGAGTTGCTGCTGATTGAGTGACAAAGAAAGGACTTAGCTGTTCTACTTGTAGTGCTAGGCTAGGATCTATATCGCTGGGTAGAAAGGGCAACACAGTGTCATTTGTCCCTGTGTTGCTGCTTTGAGATAATTGCCCTTGCCTGGAATTAACCTGTCCTTGTAAAAAATTAACCAGGGTTTGACTATTTTGTAGCTGATTTTCCAAACCATTGAGGGTGGCGATTTGCTGTTTTTTGCTTGCCTGAGCTGCAAGTTGACCACTGGGCGATAATGCTCGGGTTACTATTGCAGAAACTGATAAAGTGGGATACAGAGATGCCTCCGCTTCTACTAAGCCTGCACGACTAGACTTTAATTGGAGAGTGGCAATTTTGAATTGCTGATTGTTGCGCTTAGCCAGTTCGATCGCTTGTTCTAAAGTAATTGCCCTAAAGTGTTCTTGACTTTGCTTCAATTCTTGTTCGGTTGGCAACAGTAAGAGATTGGAGTCGGGATTGAGTTCAGGAGAAAAAGTCTGATTTTCACTCTCCGTTGAACTTGCTACGATTTCACGGGAAGTTTTCTCCAGGTTTGTCTTAGGAAAATTTTGTTTGCGCTGCAACGGCTTTGGTTCAAAGACAGTTTCCATAGGGCTAAATTTAAGTAAAGATATAGCTGGAGATAGGGTTGAAAAGCTCGTTTCCACAGGATTTACTCGTACAAATTCCACTCTAATCGTACCTAAACTCAATATTAAAGAGTTTACTAAAATTTCTCCTAGCATTGTTTCTGTTCAGTTATTTTAGCAATAAGTCTATCCTTTAAGCGGACAAAAGTTAACAAAAGAGGATAAAAAATTTAACAGCTAAAGAGTAGAAGGAGTTTGCTATCTTGGTTTTCAAGTACGTATTATGTTAAACTATCGGATGGAGTTATTGATTAAATCGTCTAAATATTATGTCTAAAATCATTTCTATTCATTCTTATCGGGGTGGTACAGGTAAATCCAATGCTACTGCCAATCTCGCAGTAATTCTTGCCTGTCAAGGTAAACGGGTTGGTGTTGTGGATACCGATCTTCCTTCTCCTGGCATTCATCTTCTTTTTAAACTAAGAGACAAGCAAATTAAACACACCCTCAATGACTTTCTTTGGGGAAAGTGTAAAATAACTGAATCAGCTTATAATGTCAGTTTTGTGTTAGGAGAACTACAAACAGAGAAGACTCAAATTTATCTGGTTCCATCGAGTATCAAAGTGAATGATATTTCTCGAATTTTACGGCAAGGATTTGATGTAGAGTTGTTATTGCAAGGAATAAAAGAATTGGTTGAATTCCTCCAGCTTGACTATTTATTTATTGATACCCACCCTGGGATAAATAGAGAAACTTTACTATTTCTAACGATTTCAAATATTGTTTTATTGTTTCTCACCCTTGATCAGCAAGATATTCAAGGTACTGCTGTTACCTTAGATATAGCTAATCGTCTTAAAGTTCCGAAGTTGTTTCTAGTTGTCAACAAAATATTAGAAAGCTATGATTTTATCGAGCTTAACCGAGAAATTGAATCTATTTATAATGCACCCGTTGCAGGTATGATACCAGACAATTCTGATATGCTGCTACTGGCAAGCAAAGGTCTTTTTTTTCTGAAGTACCCGAATCACCCAATTTCTCAAGTGTTGATGCAGATAGCAGAACAAATTGAGAAACAAGATTCCGAATCTACCATCAATGATAGATGCGATATTAAACCTTTTATATCGGAATGTGGCTAGTATGAGAGCATTAAACCGTGTGTTAAATAAGGAAGGATTTTTATGGATGAAAGGCGAGCACCGCAGCTACCGATGAATGCCATACAGTTCTCTTGTAATATATTAGCTGATTACGGTGCTAGTTCCGGGGAAATTCAAGAATTGCTGGCTTACAATCAAAATAGATTTAATCATGCTTATAGTCCAAAAATTTTGCCTAGAGAAACTGAACCTCACATTCAAGCTTGGCAACAATATATGATAGAATCTCAACAGATTGGTGTGTATGCAACCCTCAAGGCTTGTTTAGTCCAGTTTCAGTTTCCCATTCAGCAAGGTATCAGTCAAACCCAAAATTATTACAAAGTTACCCGTCAAGGCAAGCCTGTTGAAGAAATATCCCTAGAAACGGGATTAACTTTAAGCCAACCGAAGCAATTATCCCTTACAATTCATCAAACCCTAGCCGGTTCAATTCCAGTCATTACTGCTGGCAATCGCGCTGACTTTATCACTTTAGTTCAGGCACTGACAAAACGCAATGAACCCTACTCAGTGCCAGATTCAATGGGAGCTTGTACTGTTGGAAACTATAATAACTGGGATAGAATACGCCAGTATAAAGAACAATGGATGGCTAACAATCCAAAATGTTGTTATGAGACTGATTGGACGTTGGAATTTCAACGCCTTATCCCTAAAAAAGAATTGTATCAAGATAGATTCATTTTGTTAAGTCCGGGCAATTATAGTCATATAAGTGCTGATCAATTAGGACTCAGAGAAAGCGAGTGGCTAGAACTATCCTTAAAAATTCGGTTAGAACATGAATGCACTCACTATATTACGCGCCGCTGGTTTGGCTCAATGCACAATAACCTATATGATGAATTAATTGCGGATTATCGAGGCATCGTAGCGGCTCTAGGATATTATCGAATTGATTGGCTTTTGCACTTTCTCGGGTTAGAATCCTTTCCTGAATATCGTTCAGGAGGTAGACTAGAAAACTATAAAGGCGATCCCCCATTATCCGAAGGAGCTTTGAAAATTTTACAGAGATTACTCAAAGCAGCCGCAGAAAACCTGGAACAATTTGAGCAGCAATATATAAAATATCCAAGGACTTTAGTGCAAGAAATTGCGTTGTTGTTTGCTTTGACGAAACTTCGACTCGAAGAATTAGCTTCGATAGAGGGTATCTTGTTTCTTAATCGAGTTATAGAAGAAATTCAAGAGGTAGGAGTAGAAATTTAATAGTTAGCTTATGAAAAATGTATTACTTGAACAATTAAATAATAGTGACTTACAATGGCTGAAGACTCATGGAGAGCGCAAGCAAGTTCCAGCAGAAACTATCTTGATTGAGCAACATCATCCTATCAACAACTTCTATATCATCCTTAAAGGAGTTCTCGTGGCTACAGTTGTTAAAAACCAAAGTCGAATGGGGCGTATCTTTGCAGTATTAGAAGAAGAGCAAAACTTAACGCAAGAAATTATCCGTTTTAAGCCAGGAGAAATGTTCGGAGAAATGTCTTTTCCTAAAACTAGCGTCTCGAGTACAACCATCAAATCCCTAGAAAATGCCTTGGTTTTAGTTGTACCAGCTAAACAATTAGGCGACAAACTAAATCAAGACTTGGGCTTTGCCGCGCGATTTTATCGAGCAGGAGCTATATTGCTTCTAGACCGTTTTAACTCCCTTGTCCAACTTTTTTTAACTCAGAAAATGGGATATATTCCTCCCATACAAGATGTTCCTCTGATTTTTGGGGAACTCAGCGATAGTGACGTTGACTGGATGATCTATTCAGGTCAATTAGAAGAGCTACAAGCGGATGAAGTTATCATTTCTGCTGGACGACAAGTAGAAAACCTTTATGTTATCATGCATGGGACGATTTCCGTCCTAGTTTCTGAAGAAAAGAAAAATCTTTTGAATAGTATTTTTATGGCTCTTGAGAATGAACAAGAAACTGATGAGTCACTACAGCGAAAAATTGCAAGGATCTCAAAAGGAGAACTAGTAGGAGAATTAGCTTTTCTTGACGCATCTCTTTCCTCTCTGACTTATATAGCCTTAGAAAATTCTACCGTTTTTAAAATACCTCGACAAAAATTTCTCATCAAACTAGAACAAGATATGGGAATGGCTGCCCGCTTTAATCGAGTTGTCGTTATGCTTTTGTCAGAGAGATTGCAAAGCCTGATTAGTCGCCTAGGCTATGGTCGAGTAACGTATCAAATTGGACAAAGTCTCTCAGAAAATAAACTATATGAAGATGAGATTGATTTAGCTACCATGGATAACCTTACATTAGGAGGTGCAAGACTTGATTGGATGCTGAAACGATTAAAGTTGAAAGTAAATTAGACTTAGATATTGATTAATATTTTCTCAAAATTCTGTGTTAGGACAAGATTATGCAAGACCCAAAAAAAGGTTTATTCCGTAAGGAATCTCTAGAAAGACTCTCATCTCCTGAGCGACTTGATGAACTCATGCAAGTAGTTAATCCTAGAGCTTGGTTATCTTTGACAACGATAGGAACCTTGATAGTAGTTACATTGAGTTGGAGTATTTTCGGAAAAATTCCAATTAACATTAACGGAACAGGTGTATTAATACAACCGCAGCGAGTAGTTCAGTTACAGTCTTCAACTCAAGGTCAAGTTTTAGAAATGTATATTAGGTCAAATTCATCCCTCAAGAAAGGTCAACTAATTGCAACGATAGATCAATCTGCTCTTAAAAAACAACTTCAGCAACAACAACAAAAACTGGCTCAACTACAAGGACAAAACCGACAAACAACTGAGTTACAAAGAGAACGTATTGCTCTGGAAAAACAAAATCTAGTCGAACAGAAAGTAAATTTAGAGCGAAGTTTACAACGAGAACAAATCTCCTTAGATTTACGCCTAAAAAATCTTGATTCTCTAGTTACTCTCCGAAAAAACTATCAAAAAAGTTTAGATGAATTTCCTAAAACAGCCCAGGACATTGAAGAAAAAACTTTCCAAGCTCTCCAAGCTAAAGAAAATAGCTTAAATAGCCAAATTCAACAATATGAAGAATTGCTACCAAAACTAAAGCAAAGAAGTTTGAATATGAGAAAACTTTTAGATAAAAATCTGATTACTGAGGACGTATATATAACAGCAGAAAAAGATTATTATAACTCTCTTACTCAAAAATCTGAAGTGGAAACACAATTGAAACAACTTAGATTAGACCGAGCAAACACGCAAGAAAAGAGAATGGAAAATCGGAATCGGGTTAGAGAATTAGAAGGGCAAATCAAGGATACAGATGTTAAAATTCTTGGTGTGGAGCGGGAGTACCGGCAAAGTCTCAATATGATCGATGATTTCAAGACGAAAATCCAAGGAATTCAAGTTGAAAAAGCCAAACTCAATCAACAAGAAAAAGAATCGTTAATTGATAAAATAAATAACATTGCCGAAGTCAAGCGAGGGATTACTGAACTACAAAAAGCAATAGAGGACAAAAGTAAAATTTTCAGTCCCTATGACGGAAAAGTATTAGAAGTAGCTATTGTTACAGGTCAGGTGATCACTGCAGGAAGCAGAATAGCTTCACTCGAAACTAAAAAGACTGATAGTCCTTTAGTAAGTATTGCTTATTTTCCTGATAAAGATGGCAAACAAATTCAAAAGGGCATGCAAGTTCAGGTAACACCCAGCATGGTTAAACGTGAGCGTTATGGGGGAATTTTTGGAAAAGTGACTGAGATTTCGCCGTTTCTCGTAACGACTGAAGATATAGCCACTCTAGTCGGTAATGCAGAATTAGCCCAGAGTTTGAGTGGACAGCAACCCCGAATTCAAGTGATTGCCAAGCTTGAAACCGATGCGCGCAATGTTAATAATGGTTATAAATGGTCTTCCTCGAAAGGTCCTGCCATTGAACTCTCTAGTGGTACAACAACACAAATCCGAATTCAAGTTGGAGAAAGAAGACCGATTAGCTATGTTATTCCCATTCTACGTTCTTTGACTGGTTTTAATTAAGTTGAAGGATGCTCAAAAAGGTGAAAACTCAGTTGTTACCCTTAAAGAAACCGAGGCGTGTTCGTACTCTCACCCTGCTACAAATGGAGGCTGTCGAATGCGGAGCAGCGGCATTAGGCATTATTCTGGGTTATTATGGCAAAGTTGTTCCATTAACCGAACTACGTAGAGAATGTAGTGTGTCTCGAGATGGCAGTAAAGCCTCTAACGTTCTTAAAGCAGCCCGACTGTATGGACTAGAAGCCAAAGGGTTTAGAAAATCTCTTGACTCGATCAAAGAATTGCAACCTCCCTATATCGTCTTTTGGGAGTTTAACCACTTTCTTGTAGTTGAAGGGATACAGCAAGATAAAGTCTATATTAACGATCCTGCTGTAGGTAGAAGAACTATCACACCTAAGGAATTTGACGAAGGTTATACTGGTGTGGTGCTGATCATGCAGCCGGGGAAAGAATTTAAGAAGGGAGGCAAAAAAAAGAATATTGTTGAAGCTTTAACATCTCGCTTACAAACCTCCCAGCAAGCTCTCTTGTTTTGCTTATTAGCTGGATTATTGTTAACAATCCCCCGTCTAGCAATACCCACTTTCACTCAAGTTTTTACGGACGATTTGCTAATAGAAAACCGTTATGAATGGCTTCGTCCTCTAATTTTGGGAATGTTAATTACTGCCGTATTACAAGGACTTTTAGCCCGTTTACGTCTCCTTTACTTACGGAGGTTGTTGATCAAGCTCTCTGTCTCGATGACAGGAAAGTTTATTTGGCATACGCTGCGATTGCCGATCGAATTTTATGCTCAACGTTATGCAGGGGAAATTAGTAGCCGAACTCAACTCAACGATCATATAGCCTCAGTCCTATCAGGAAAACTGGCCACAACCGTTATCGATACCTTTATGGTTATCTTTTATGCTCTGCTGATGGCCTTCTATGATTGGGTATTGACAGTGATTACCATCATCTTTGCGGCCTTAAATTTCTTGGCATTACAGTCCTTATCCCGCAATCGTGTTGATGCCAATATCAGAGTCTCTCAAGAAATTGGTAAAGTTTTTGGGGTCGCTATTGGAGGAATTCAAGCCATTGAAACCGTGAAAGCAAGCGGGTTAGAATCAGATTTATTCTCTAAATTTGCCGGCTATTACACTAAAAGCCTCAACTCTCAACAGCAATTAGCCCTAGCTACCCAAATCCTCAACGCTTTACCTACGCTATTGACAGCCTTCACTACAACCTTAATTCTTGTGGTCGGAGGCTGGCGGGTGATGAATGGTAGCCTCAGTATTGGTATGTTAGTTGCTTATCAAGCTCTGACTAATGAATTTCTCAAGCCAATTAATGATTTAGTCAATTTTGGCAGTACTTTACAAGATTTAGAAGCTGACTTAAGGCGGCTGGATGATGTACTAGAAAACCCTGTCGATCCCATAGCAAAATCTGCTCAACCACTTACTGTTGGCAAAAGCTCATTTCGTTTATCGGGAAAACTTGAGTTACGAAATATAACTTTTGGTTACAACCGACTTGACGCAGCACTGATTGAAAACTTAAGTGTTACTCTACAACAAGGGCAAAGAATTGCCTTAGTGGGGGGGAGTGGCTCAGGAAAATCAACTGTGGCTAAATTGATAACAGGACTCTATCCAATTTGGTCTGGGGAGATCCTCTTTGATGGGATTGAGCGAAACCAAATTCTTCGTTCTGTCCTAGCTAATTCTTTGGCAATGGTAGAACAGGAGATATTTTTATTTGCAGGAACAGTGAGGGAAAATTTAACTCTTTGGGATTCAACTGTTCCAGACGCTGATTTATTTAGAGCTTGCCAAGATGCTGCTATTCATGAACTCATTCTTAACCTTCCCGGTGGATATAACGCTCAACTGAGTGAGGGAGGAATGAACTTGAGTGGCGGACAACGCCAAAGATTAGAAATTGCTCGGGCTTTGGTGAGAAATCCTGCCGTGTTAGTTTTAGATGAGGCCACAAGTGCTTTAGACGCAGAAACCGAGTTAATCATTGACCATAATCTGCGACGTAGAGGGTGTTCTTGTATTGTGGTTGCCCATCGACTTAGTACCATTCGGGATTGTGATGAAATTATTGTTTTAGACAAGGGCAAAGTGAGACAACGGGGAAATCATGAGCAATTACGCTCTCAAGAGGGAATCTATAACCGCTTAGTTGGCACAGGAAATACGGAGGATAGCGCCGATGATCAAGTCTAATTTAGACCAAGAGCCAAAATTTGCTCAGATCAAGAGCAATGAACCTCTCCTGTTAAATTTGCCCGATACAGTCTGGGTAGTGCATTCGGGGGCTTTACTCTTATTTGCGCTGCAAGTAGAAGCAGCTAAACTCCCAGGAACTCGCTCCTATATGTTTACTGTTCAAGCGGGAGAAGCTCTTTTTGGCTCGGAATTAGTCATTGGCATCTCATCGAAACAACAGTGGGGCATTTTAGCGATCGCTCTCGAAGAAGCTATACTGGAAAAACTTCATCTGACGGATTTAGTCACGCAAGTTAGCCAAGGTGATACAACTGCGCGATTACTCTTACAAGGCTGGCTGAATCATATTAGTGAATGGATCAGTCAACAACCAAGTTTTTCTTCCTTACCTGCGGATAGGATTTATACTCAAGAGACACATTTTTTATCCTTGCTGTCTGGACAGGGATTAATGCCTGTTTCAAAAAAACAAGAGAAAGGAACTATTCTTTGGGTAAAAGTAAATCAGGGCAGTATGTGGTGGATGGGGTGCGAAGCCTTAAAACTAGAATCGGGTTTACCCATTTTTCCCTTAGCTTCAGATATGTGGTTAGTTTCAGAAACGACGACTGAAGTTTATAGCTGTCTAACAGAAGATTTAGAAGACCTGAAAGATTTACCGAGAAGTTTGGCCCAGTTACACAGCTATTGCTTCTACTACTTTAGCCTAGTCAAAGAACAGGAAACGGAAACTGAATTTATCCGTTTTCAGCAAAGAGAACAACTCAACCATCATTTGCTGGAAAGCTCTATGGGAGATTTGATATCTGCTTTACAACCCCAAGCATCTGAGTTTTTTGAATCTGGCTCTTCTCTACTTATAGCGGCTGGAGCAGTTGGACGAGCTTTGGGAATTAAAGTTTTGCCTCCAGCTCGTTCAGAAGATATCAATCGAGTTAAAGATCCCCTAGAAGCGATCTCTCGGGCATCCCAATTCTCTACTCGTCGAGTGTATCTAGCTGATAATTGGTGGAGAGGAGACTATGGAGCACTATTAGCTTACTTAGATTCTGAGCGTCCAGTCGCTTTATTGCCAGATCGAAAGCATCACTATGTTTTGTGCGTTCCGGGATCGGATCAACGTATTCCCGTGACTGCGACAGTGGCCGCGAACATCGCTCCCGATGCCTATATGTTTTATCGGCCTTTGCCAGCATTACTGAAAAATGTCTTGGAAATTTTCTATTTTGGAATTAAAGGTCATCAACAAGATCTTTTCTGGCTCATCTTCCTTGGGGTAGTGGGTAGCCTGCTGGGTATGGTTACACCACAAGCAACAGCAATTTTAATGAATAATGCTATTCCTGATAGCGATCACCTTCTGTTGGGACAACTGGGCTTGGCATTGATTGCGGCAGCCATTGGTAAATCTATCTTTGGTTTAGCCCAAGGAATTATGACCATAAGAATAGAAAATGCAGCAGATAGTAATTTACAGCCTGCGGTTTGGGAGCGACTTCTAAAACTTAGCCCCAACTTTTTTCGTGAATATACTTCTGGTGATTTATTCAATCGTTTGATGGGGATCAGCCAAATTCGCCAAGAATTAAGTGGAGCAACTCAACGCACGTTGTTAAGTGCAATATTTTCTTTACTTAACCTTGTGCTGATGTTTGTTTATAGTATGCCATTAACTTTTGTAGCAATTGGCTTATCTATCCTCGTTATCATAGTCACGCTCGTGTCTGGTAGACAACTCATTCAGAAACAACGGTTACAAGAAAACATCGATGGTCGAATTACTGGGTTAACAGTAGAACTGATTAATGGGGTAGCTAAACTCCGAGTCGCAGCGGCAGAAGAAAGAGCGTTTGCTGCTTGGGCTAAACAATATAGTCAAAGAGTCAGATTACACGCCACAATCAAGCGACTTGATGACAGTGTAACGGTTTTAAACGAAGCCCTTTCTTTAATCAGTTCAGTATTGATATTCTGGTTTGCGATCTTCTTTATTCAAATGGGTCAAGCTCAAGCTCAGGGGGGAGCCGCTACTGCTGGACTAACGGTAGGAGGATTTCTGGCTTTTAATTCTGCTTTTGGGACTTTTCTAGGTGGTGCAACGGATTTGAGCAATACCTTAACTGATATTCTGGGGATTGTTCCTTTATGGGAGCGAATTCAGCCGATTTTAACATCCCCCGTCGAGTCAGATCCAACTAAAGCTGATCCAGGTCGTTTAAGGGGGCAGATATCTTTAAGTCTTGTCACCTTTCGCTATCGGGAAGATGGACCATTGATTCTAGATGATGTAAGTATTGATGTTGAACCTGGAGAATTTGTGGCGATCATCGGGCCGAGTGGCAGTGGTAAATCTACCATTTTTCGTTTATTGTTAGGCTTTGAGACGGCTCTAAGTGGCACAGTTTACTATGATGGACAAGATTTAGCTGGATTGAATATTCAAGCAGTGAGACGACAGTTAGGCGTTGTTCTCCAGAATGTCCGTATTTCCGCGGGATCGTTGTTTGACAATATTACATCAGGGGCTTTGGTTAGTCTAGAAGAAGCTTGGGAAGCTTCTCGAATGGCTGGTTTTGAAGAAGATATCAAACAGATGCCCATGGGAATGCATACCGTGATTAGTGAGGGGGGAACTAACCTTTCAGGTGGGCAACGACAAAGGCTTTTGATTGCGCGGGCGTTGGTAATGAAACCGAAAATTATTCTGATGGATGAAGCTACCAGCGCTTTAGATAACCGAACCCAATCTATTGTTACAGAAAGCTTAGATCGTTTGAAAGCCACTCGCATCGTCATTGCCCACCGTATTAGTACCATTCGTAATGCCGATAGAATTTATGTAATTGAAGGCGGGCAAATAGCTCAAATCGGGACATTTGACCAATTGGTTAACCAAGAAGGATTATTCGCCCGATTGGTAGCAAGACAGTTGGACTGGCGTTGCTGAATGAGCAGTGGATCTTGGGGGTTGAGTAGCATTGGAACCGAAAACCGAGTTAAGGAAATAAAGTCAATAAAAATAACCCTTTAGCCATGTATCCCTCTTCTGTCATACTCCGAAACCTGTAGGGGCGACAAGCGGGCTAAAAGCATTGTCCAATAAGGATTATAATAGCATAAGTAAAAAAAAGATAGGTTTTAGTTCGTTCTAATGACCTATCTAGTTCAAATAATTAAAAATA
>CASBQB010000217.1 GCA_949127655.1 Chroococcales cyanobacterium PMM_0086
GCTAAAATTAGAGCATCATATTCTCCTTGATCTAGTTTTTTCAGACGAGTATTGACATTACCTCGTACATCTTTAAAAACCAAATGAGGGTAATGATGTTTTAATTGTGCTAAACGACGCAGGGAAGAGGTGCCAATTACTGAATTTTCTGGCAGCGTTTCTAATTGGTAATCTTGGTTTTTAGCATTGACAACTAAAGCATCAGCAGGATTAACCCTTTCTGTGATACAACCTAACACGAGTCCTTCTGGTAATTTGGTGGGCAGATCTTTGAGAGAATGAACCGCTAAGTCTATTTCACCATTAACCATCCCTACCTCCAATTCTTTGGTGAAGAGACCTTTATCGCCAATTTTAGCTAAAGCTACGTCTAGGATTTTATCTCCTTGTGTGCTCATCGTTTCTATTGTAAAGGTTTGGTCTGGATAGTGTATTTGAAGTTGTTCATGAATATAATATGTCTGAACTAAAGCGAGTTGACTTTTGCGAGAACCAATACAAATGCTGCGATTAAGACTCATTGTTAGATTATCTTGAGAATTTCTTATGCTTGAATCAGTGTACCATGAAGGTGGTGGTAATCACTATAAACTAAGTTAAGCTAGAGAATAGTTTTGAATGCTCTTGTTAAATGTTCGATCAATTGAACTCTATACCTAATCTCCTTGTACAACCTTGGACAGATTTAAGCGACCATTGGCCAAATAAAATCCAACAAGGAATAGTCAGTAAAACTCATCCTTTATTAGTATCTCCTACCAGAGTAGAAGCTCTTGCCCAGGTGATGAGCTATGCTTATAGCAATCAATGGAGAGTCATACCCTGCGGAGGAGGAAGTAAGCTTAATTGGGGTGGAATAGTTAAAGATCCTCAGATTATTCTCAGTACACAATACTTAAACCAGATTTTAGATCATGCAGTTTCTGACCTGACCGTAACAGTAGAAGCAGGCTTAAAATTAGCAGACCTACAAGTTGAACTAGCTAAGTTTGGGCAGTTTTTAGCCCTAGATCCAGCTTATCCAGAAACTGCCACAATAGGGGGAATAGTCGCTACAGGAGATAGTGGAAGTTATAGGAAGGGTTATAGAGGGGTAAGAGATTTGGTTTTAGGACTGTCTTGGATCAGAAGTGATGGTGAGTTAGCAAAAGCAGGAGGGAAAGTAGTTAAAAATGTGGCAGGTTATGATCTGATGAAGCTTTTTACGGGTTCTTATGGAACTTTAGGCATAATTACTAGTATTACCTTCAGACTCTACCCTTTAGCAAAAGACTCACAGACTGTTTTAGTGACCGGGGAAGCAGTTAAAATCACCTCAATAGCAAAGACTATCCGTCAATCTAGTTTAACCCCGACAATGGCTGATTTACTCTCAGAGAAGTTAATCAACCGCTTAGAATTAGGGGAGGGAATGGGTATAATTTTGAGGTTTCAAACTATTAGTGAGAGTATTCAAGAACAAGTTGCTAAGATTAAAGAGTTAGGTTGTCTATGTAGTCTATATGAAGGGGAAAAAGAAGCTACTTTATGGCAACAATTAAAACAAACTATTCGCCAACCCTCCAGCGACTCAGCTATCACCTGCAAAATAGGTATTAAACCAAATCAGGCAACTTCTTTACTAACTCTTTTAGATGGTTTACCTACTGAGGGTTTAGGATTAATACATCTAGGGAGTGGAGTAGGTTATTTACAACTTACCCAAGAAGAGATGATCACACCACTGCGTTCATACTTAGAAACAGCAGGGGGTTTTCTGTCTATTTTAGAGGCTCCCCTGCATTGTAAGGAAAATTTTGAACCTTGGGGATATACAGGAAATGCTTTAGAAATGATGCGTAAATTAAAAGAGCAATTTGATCCATTCAACTTGTTAAGTCCTGGTCGTTTTGTAGGGAATATATAGGAAATTATGCAGACTATCAATCAAAGTTTTGATCAAACCAATCCACCCTCACAAGAATTAATTGATGCTTGTGTTCATTGTGGTTTTTGTCTCTCTACTTGTCCAAGTTATCGGGTTATTGGGAAAGAGATGGACTCACCGCGTGGCAGAATCTATACAATGAATGCTATTAATCAAGGTGAAGCTTCTTTTGATGCTATTACCTCACAACATTTCGATAGTTGTTTAGGCTGTTTAGCTTGTGTAAGTACCTGTCCATCAGGGGTAAGATATGATCAGTTAATTGCCGCAACCCGTCCACAAGTAGAAAGAAATCAACCACGGTCTTTATCTGAACGTTTTTTAAGAACTCTAATTTTTAATCTCTTCCCTTATCCTAATCGTTTAAGGCTTCTCTTACCTTTCTTTTGGTTGTATCAAAATGTCGGGTTACAATCTCTGATTCAAAAAATAGGTATTTTAAAAACTCTCTCACCTAATTTAGCAGCAATGGACTCTTTATTACCTGCTGTAGATTTAAACCATCTCAATGATAGTTACCCTGCTATTATAGCGGCTCAAGGTGAAAAACGTTATCGAGTTGGGATGGTTTTAGGTTGTGTACAGCGTCTCTTTTTCTCTTCAGTAAATGAGGCAACAATTAGGGTTTTAACTGCTAACGGTTGTGAGGTAGTTATTCCACCTAGTCAAGGCTGTTGCGCTGCTTTACCCGCTCACCAAGGGCAGGAAAAACAGGCTCAAACTATGGCTAGACAAATGATAGATAGTTTCGCTCAAACAGGAGTTGATTATATTATTATTAATGCTGCAGGTTGTGGACATACTTTAAAAGAATATGAGCATATTTTAGAAAGTGATCCAGTTTACAAGGAAAAAGGTAGAGAGTTTTCTGCTCAAGTTAGGGACATCCAAGAGTTTTTATGTGCGGTAGGGTTGACTACTGAATTATCACCTATTACAGACCATCAATTAACCATAGTCTATCAGGATGCTTGTCATCTCTTACATGGACAAAAGATCAGTTTACAACCTCGTCAACTACTGGAAAAAATACCAGGAATTGTTTTAAAAGAACCTCTTGATGCTGCTTTATGTTGTGGTAGTGCTGGGGTATATAATATGTTACAACCAGAAACAGCCCAAGAGTTAGGACAACAAAAGGTGGATAATTTACTTAAAACTGGTGCTCAATTAATCGCTTCATCTAATCCTGGTTGTTCATTACAGATAGTCAAGTCTATGCGGTCAAAAGGGCAGCAAATACCCTTAAAACATCCCATAGAGTTGTTAGATTATGCTATTAGAGGAGTAAAAATTGACTAAAGAGTATTCACAAACTCTTCTAGACGTTTCATTCCTTTGATAACAGAAGCTAAATCAGTTGTATAGGAAAGACGTACACAATTATCTGCACCAAAAGAACCGCCGGGAATAGCTGCAACCCGTTGACGTTCTAAAAGTGCTTGACAGAAACTCAAAGAGTTCAAACCTGTTGATTTTACATCTAAAAAGACATAAAAGGCTCCACCCGGTCTAGGCGCAGTGATCGAGGGTATTGCTTGAAGACCTTCTAACATAGCTATTCTTCTTTCACCAAAAGCCTTCAGCATGGGATTGAGACAGTCTTGAGAGCCTTCTAGAGCAGTTATAGCGCCATATTGAGCAAAAGTACAGACATTAGATGTACTATGACTCTGCATAGTGGTCATCGCTTTAATTAATTCTAAGGGGGCAGCAATATAACCAACCCTCCACCCTGTCATAGCATAACTTTTCGCAAAGCCATTACTGATAATACTTCTTTTGAATATTTCCTCTCCTAGAGTAGCTATACTGATATGTTCCGTGCCTTCATAGAGAATCTTTTCATAGATTTCATCAGAAACAACGTATAAATTATGTTCTAGAATGACCTCAACTAGTGCTTGTAACTCCTGTTTACTGTAAACACTTCCTGTCGGGTTAGAGGGAGAATTGAGAACAAATAACTTAGTAGCTGGAGTAATGGCCGCTTTTAACTCTTCTGGGGTGATTTTATAGTCATTGACGGCTGAAGTTGGGACAATTACTGGTTTACCTCCCACCATGATCACCATTTCTGGATAACTCAACCAATAAGGAGAGGGAATAATTACCTCGTCTCCATCTTCAATTAAAGCTAACATCAAGTTAAAGAGAGAATGTTTACCGCCGTTAGTCACAATAATATTTTCTGGTGAGTAATCTAATTGACTATCTCGTTTAAATTTCTTGACTATGGCTTCTTTTAGTTTAGGTTCTCCTGCTGTTGGTCCATATTTAGTTTTTCCCTGGTCTAGGGCTTTTTTAGCAGCTTCTTTGATATGGTCTGGGGTGTCAAAGTCAGGCTCTCCAGCCGTAAAATCAACTACATCCAGCCCTTCGGCTTTCATCGCTTTGGCTTTTGCTGAGATAATTAAAGTAATAGATGGGGCTACTTGACTCACTCTTTTGGCTAATTTCATGCTTTTAAAATCCCTAGACTGTCTCTCAATTACTCTTAACAAAGCTTAACTATCTTCTGTTGTAGTCTCTGTAACAAAATCTTTTTTGCTAACCATGAATTTCAACACATAGTTATTATGTTCTAGTCGAGTTTAATCCAGAAGACTCAATTATACCTATTGAATCTAACCTTTAAACCAGAACGGGGATGTAATGTAGGAATCGGATCTAAAGTAAGATCTTGTTCTGGTGAAATTTCCCAGGCATAATTACGCAATAGATAACAAGCAAAAATTTTCATTTCCATTTGGGCAAAGGCCATCCCTAGACAGCTACGGGGTCCACCACCAAAGCCAACCAAACTGTATTCTACCTTTTTATTTTCTGCTCTCTCTGGACTAAAGCGATCCGGGTCAAATTCTTCAACATTAGTATAAATATTCGGATCTCTATGTGCTCCTTCTGAACGGTAAAGAACTTGCCAGTTAGCAGGAACATGATAACCATTAAAAATAAAAGGTTTAACTACTCCCCTAAAACCTCCCGCGACTGCTGGGTATAGTCTCTCTACTTCTTTAAAGATTTGTTCAAGATAGGGCATATTGCGAAGTGCTTCTAGAGTTAATCCATCTGCTATTTCAAGGGAGTTTTGTTCTTCTCTAGCCCTTTTTAAAATCTGGGGATGTTGTGCTAAAGCTAAACAGAAAGAGCTTAACATTGAGGTAGTAGTTTCATGTCCAGCAAAGAGCATTAAGAAAGCTTGTACTTGAATTTCTTCAGGACTAAGATGGTTTCCCTCTTCATCTTGACTCTGAACTAACAGTCCTAGTGCATCATTTTTAGGATTTTTCTGGCGCTCTTCTATAACTTTTTGAACATGACTTAAGATAATGTTTCTCGCTTTAATCGCTTTTCCATAGGTTGTCCAGGGAAAAGATAGAGGAACGGCCAATAGTCCTTTAGATAGCTTGGCAAATTCGTCTGAAAGTTTTTGAGTCATTTCTCCTGGCTCACTACCTAGTAATAGAATACTAGCAACTTCAAAGGTCATCTGTTTAAGTTGATCGTACCAGCTTAAATACTCTTTGGCTTCCCATTGCGCAAAGTAGCGCTGCATAATATCTTCCATAGTCTGAATGTAATTATTAAGCGCTGGTCCATGAAATGCTGGCATTAAGAGTTTACGATTACGTCGATGTTCTAGTCCTTCTTGCAGAAATAATGAATTTCCTAAAAGCTCTTTAAAGGTAGCTGGCCAACCATCTCGCCAAGAAAAGTGATCAAAATGGCTAGAGAGAATCAAACGGTTAGCTTCTGCGCCCATCATAACAACTGTAGGACGACCGAGAAGATGTGTTTTGAAAATCTTGCCGTATTTTTGTTCTCTTTTTTTAACAAAATTAGGATCAGTTAAAAATTGCCATGATTCACCGATTAAGGGAAGTCCTAAATTACCTGGAGGGAGCAAATTTGCTGAGTGAGACATTGTTTTCACTGACTGATCGTTATTTGTATATCACAGACTATTGCCAATATTAAGCAATATAGCCCGACTTCAACTTAGATAAACTCTACAATTAATATATAGCAGAAGGCAGAAGGCAGTAACCTTTACTTTTACTGCTATATATTTCACGAATCATTTAAAATTGCCACATTATGACTGTAGTTTACTAAAAGATGTCAAATATTCTCCTAAGAAACAATGTCAAAGTTTTGGGACAAGGCAGAAAACCGATGATTTTTGCTCATGGGTTTGGCTGTGATCAGAATATGTGGCGTTTCATAACACCATCTTTTGAAAATAACTATCAAATAGTCTTGTTTGACTATGTAGGTTCTGGAAAGTCTGATCTTAGTGCATATTGTACTGATAGATATGTCCACCTCAATGGGTACACTAAGGACGTTTTGGAGATCTGCGAAGCATTGTCCTTGAAAGAGGTGATTTTGGTCGGACATTCTGTCAGTAGTGTTATTGGACTGCTGGCCTCTATTGAAAAACCTCATCTCTTCGACCGTCTTATTCTAGTCTCTCCTTCACCCTGTTACATCAATGACCTGCCTGATTACTTGGGGGGTTTCGAGCGAAAGGATATTGAAGATATGCTGGACATAATGGATAAGAATTACATAGGTTGGGCGAATTTTCTGGCACCTCTGGTTATGAAGAATGAGGCTCAATCTGCACTAACCGAAGAACTTGAAGCAAGTTTTTGTTCAACAGATCCAGTAATCGCTAATCTTTTTGCCAAGGTTACTTTTTACTCTGATAACCGTAGTGATTTACCCAAAGTGACAGTACCCTCACTGATCTTACAATGCGTTGAGGATTCGATAGCGCCAATTGAAGTAGGCGAATATCTGCATCGCCACCTGTCCCAAAGCACTCTAAAAATGATGAAAGCGACAGGACATTGTCCACACATGAGTCATCCAGAAGAGACCATTGATCTGATTAAAGAGTATCTCAAATAACTTAGCTTTCCGTGCAAACCTACCAAATAGACACACTAATTGATACTGCACCATGTGGGTTCCTCGCCTTTAATGATAATGGAACAATTTTACTAGCTAATCTGACACTCTTAGAGTTACTCGGATATCAAATGAATGGCTTACAGGGAAGGAAAATCGAAGTAATTCTCCCGATAGCTAGCAAGATCTTTTATCAGACCCATTTTTTCCCGCTTTTAAAGCTATCTGGTAAAGCAGAAGAGATTTACTTTTCATTAAGAGCAAGTTCAGGGGAACATATACCTATGCTGATCAATGCGGTGCGTAGGTTCAAAACAGGCGATTTTATCAACGAATGTATCCTGATCCCCATCCAGAAGCGGATTCAGTACGAAGAGGAAATTCTTCAGGCAAAAAAAGCAGCCGAGAAAGCCATTCAAGCCCAAAAGCAGGCAGAAAAAGCGCTACGACAGGAGTATGAAAAAAGCGTTTTATTAATGCAGATGAACCAACGCATCTGTCAATCTCTGGATTTGGCTAAGATTTTTAGTATTGCTTCTGAAGAGATCCGTCAATTTATTAATGCTGAACGTGTTGGGATCTTTAAATTCCATCGGGAGGGTAGTTTTAACAGTGGCGAGTTTGTTTCTGAATCAGTAGCTGAAGGATTTAACTCTGTTATGTCCATTAGAATTGAGGATCATTGTTTTGGGGAAAAACACGCTAGATATTATCAGCAAGGTAAAATACAGGTAGTGGAAGATATCAATAAGGCTGGCTTTCAAGACTGTCACCGGGATCTTCTAGCACGATTTGAGATTAAGACTAATTTAGTTGCCCCCTTGCTCAAAGGAGAAGATTTGTGGGGGTTACTATGTGTACATCAATGTTCTAATTATAGAGTCTGGCAAGAGGTTGAGATTGATTTGATTAAACAAATCGCTGACCAGTTAGCAATTGCTATTATTCAAGCAGATATGATTGGACAGTTACAGAATGAATTGGCCCACAGGCGTAAAATAGAAAATAGACTTAAAGAGAGTAATCAACAACTTGCTTTCTCTAACGAAGAATTAGCCCACGCTACTAGCATCTTAAAAAGGTTAGTCAACACTGATGGATTGACTCAAATTGCCAACCGTCGCTGCTTTGATGACCGCTTAGAACAAGAATGGGCGCGGTTATACCGTTCAAGGCAACCTCTATCTTTACTATTATTTGATGTGGATTATTTCAAACGCTATAACGACCTTTATGGTCATCAAATGGGAGATGAGTGTCTGAGGCAAATAGCTCAAGCAGTACAAAAAATGGTCTACCGTTCACCGGATTTGGTTGCCCGCTATGGTGGAGAGGAGTTTGTGGTTATTGTGCCCGATACTGATTCTCAAGGGGCACTGACAATCGCCCAACGTATTCATAATGCTATCAAAGACTTAAGCGTTCCTCATCAAGGCTCTAAGGTGAGCGATCTAGTGACTGTTAGTATTGGCTTAGCTGTTGGGATACCTAGTTCTGAGTACTCGCCAGCCGTTTTGATTTCTCAAGCGGATCAAGCACTTTATCTGGCTAAGCAAAGGGGACGCAATCAGTCTGTACTTTTCTCTTTAGAGCAGAGCCTGCAAGAATAGTGAAAAACTAATTACTCTCCTTCCTGCTCTGGGAATCTATACTGGTGGTGTACCTGCAGTTGTGAGCGCAATTGAGCAATTTCTTGAGCCATATCTAAAACCATTGCTGCACCAACTAAATTTAGCCCTAAATCTTGGCGCAAGCGCTGAATTTGAGCGATTCGAGTAATATCTTGTGCTCGCAACATGGAGTTAGTTGGTTCAATCAATCCCAAATTAGCAAAGCGTTCTACCACTATGATCGATGTTTCTGTCACTAAGGCTGCATATTCAAAAGAATAAAGACAATCTCCCTCCAGGGAAACCACAACTGTTGAAAGGCTATACTGGCTCATAATTTCACCTCATCTAAATTAGTGCGTGGATTAAAACTGCGGTTAGCTCGAATTTTTTCGTAGCATTCTCTCTCTAGGGAACTTATCTCTTGAGGGGTGACAACAAGAATCTTAATGATCTGGTCACTTCGTCCACCTTTAGGCTGTGACCAACCTTTACCCCGTAAACGTAAAGATTGTCCAGAGTTAATTCCAGCAGGAATGGTCATTGTTACACTTCCGTCAGGGGTCGGTACTTTGACTTGAGTGCCTAATACAGCCTCATCAGGAGTAATTGGGATATCACAGACAAGATTATCTCCCTCAAAGCGGAAGAAAGAATGAGGATGTAACTCGATATTAAGATATAAGTCTCCTCGTTGCTGTGAAAATGGACTACTGTAACCTTTACCCTTAATGCGAATTCTGCTGCGAGCTTTAGCACCTGGTGGAATCCGAATATTAATCATTTCATCATTTACTTGGAGCCTTTTTTGGACTCCCTCGAAAGCTTCCCCAAAGGTGAGTAAGATCGCTGCTTCGATATCTGAGGCGCTTTCTTGGCTGCGGAAATCCCCTTCAAAACCGCTTCCTGAACTTGGAGATGTGCGATATTCAACTCTCCTTCCGCTTCCTTGCGTGCCTCTTGTGCGACCGAGGAGGTCATTGATGAAATCATTAAAGTTGCTGTATTGATCAGGATCAAACCCGCCTACATCAACACCTGCACTCCTTGCCTTGGCAGATGGTGGTACATCAGACTTACTAGCCTGTTCCCAGTATTGACCAAACTGGTCGTATTTTTGGCGCTTATCGGGATCGCTGAGAACTTCGTGAGCCTCATTGATTTCTTTAAACTGCTTTTCGGCTTCTTCTTGATGATCTGGATTGAGATCTGGATGATGTTTACGAGCAAGTTTCCGATAGGCAGCTTTGATTTCTGCTGGGGTGGCTGTTTTGCTAACCTTTAGCGTTGTGTAGTAGTCCTTGAAATCTGCTGCAGATACCATATTAAAAAGAGTATAAGGATTGAAACTTAGTTATTACTTGCTATTTTTTCCATTTCAGAACTATACTGCCCTAAGGCTGCAGCACTATTCAATTGAGCACGCATAGAGAAGGCTTTTTGTGCCGCGGTAACGTTGGCATCTTTTCCCAGCCAAGTTTGCATAGCAGCTTGCTGTAAGGCACGACCATAAGAGAAGGATAAGGTCCAAGGTAACTTACCTTTAAAAATAACGTTCATCGCGTTGAGGTGAGCAGTAGCTAATTGATCACTCTGTCCACCCGATAAAAATACACAACCTGGAACCGAAGATGGAACACAGTCAAGCAGGCATTTAACGGTTAATTGTGCCACATCTTCTACACTGGCTTGTTCTGCACAATCAGTTCCAGAAATGACCATGCTCGGTTTTAAAATCATTTGCTCAAAGGGAACTCTATAAAGATAAAGCCGCTCAAAAACAGTATGCAGAGTCTCTTGATGCACTTCTAAACTCTGGGCGATTGTCTGATTACCGTCCATAAGTACTTCTGGTTCAACAATCGGTACTAATCCGCCTTCAATACAGAGTGCAGCATAACGAGCTAGGGCATCAGCATTGGCTTGAAGACATAGTTTTGAGGGTATTTTTTCACCGATGGTGATTACCGCACGCCATTTAGCAAAGCGGGCACCCATATTGTAGTACTCCGCAATGCGCTCACGTAGTCCATCTAGTCCTTCTGTAATCAACTCTTGAGGGGCACCTGCTAAAGGTTTGGCACCTGCATCTAATTTGATACCTGGAATAATTCCAGCCTTGAGTAATACCTTTGTGAAGGGCACACCCTCTTTAGTAGATTGACGAATTGTCTCATCAAATAAAATCACACCGCTGATAAATTTGTTCATTCCTGTTGATGTGAAGAGCATTTCGCGGTAAGCGCGCCGCATTTCTTCAGTTTGAGGAATTCCTAATTTTTGAAATCGTTTATTAGCTGTTCCAAAACTCTCATCGGCTGCCAGAATGCCTTTACCTTCTGCAACCATAGCCTTTGCTGTGGCTTTTAGTTCTTCAGTAATACTCATAATTTTAATTAACTATAGCAATCTTGTTTTTATTGTGATTCGTCTTCTCTTATTTTACAGGTTTTCCTGTCTGTCATAATCATTTCTGCATTCAAGGTCATTACTGTGTATCTCTTTGAGCTTTTTAATTAATTTCTTGCTCTAACGTCCTAATAAATTAGGAATACCTTCACAGCCACCAGGAATAGTCTTGCGTGTAGCTTCTCCCCCCCAAACACAACAATAATAACGCTGTTGATCACTTAAATTTTTAACATCAGTAAGATTAACATTTTCAATCACAACCCCTGTATATGCCCCTGTTTCATAGTTAGGAGCAAAGGTACGACTGCGAGGACTAGCTGTTTCCACCGAACCATAAAATAAACAAGTTCCTTTTAAATCAGAGCTTTGCAAGGTTGATTCATACAAAACCGCTCGGGAAAGATTGGATTTGCTTAAATCACAAAAGCTTAAATTCGCCCTGATTAAAGAGATATCACTCAAATCTGCCCAACGTAAATCTTGTCCAGAAATATCAGTATCAACTAACATCACCCCTAAATTAATGACCCTGATTCCCTCAACTCGATCTTCTGCATAACCCCCTGAGCCATCTAAAATTGGTCGTCCTAAATAGCGATCGCGTTTTAAAGGAGAAATTAATTTAGATTTGGATAAAAAGCGGATAATTTTTGCTTTTCCCTGACTGTCTAAACTACTTAAAATTGCTGCTGTTCGTCCTTCAGCGATTGCCCTTTCCTGAGGCCAATCTTCTAACATTCCGTTTTGATCGAGAGCCAGATCAGAAATACCTTGAAAGTAAGCATCAATAGTTTGTTGTTGGGTAATGAGGTTTTGTTGGATAGTCAGATTTTTAGAAATTACATACTGTTGCCAAGCCACATAAACCGCTAAAAAAGCAATCATAATCTGACCCAATGCTCCCAC
>CASBQB010000218.1 GCA_949127655.1 Chroococcales cyanobacterium PMM_0086
AGGATGGGGACTACCTTGGTTATGGTGATTATTCAAGATACTCGTATTGCTGTAGCCCATGTAGGAGATAGTCGCGTTTATCGTCTCAATCGTAAATGGGGGTTAGAACAACTAACAGTTGATCATGAAGTAGGTCAACGTCAGATTCAGCAAGGAATTGAACCATCTGTAGCCTATAGTCGTCCTGATGCCTATCAATTGACGCAGGCCCTTGGTCCACATGATCAGAATTTTTTGTTACCTGACATTCGCTTCATTGATTTACAAGAAGATACCCTCTTATTACTCTGTTCAGACGGACTCTCAGATAACAATTTTATTGAAAATAACTACCAAGAACATTTGATCCCCTTGATCAGTGCTAGCAGTGATTTAGAAACAGGACTGAATAGATTTATTGAATTAGCCAATCAAGAAAATGGTCACGATAATATAACGGGTGTTTTAGTCAGGGTGAAAGTTCGACCTTATCTAGAACAGAATTTTGTTTTCTGAATATAGCGAATTTCTGGCGGGAGGATAGCTTCAACAAGTAAAGCTCCTGTCAATTTAACCACTAAGCGATTACCAGAAATCATTTGAGCATACCTCAAGTTAGCACCTCGTAGATTAGCCCCACTCAAATCAACATAGAGTAAATTTGCCCCTTCTAAATTGGCTCTTTCTAGATTAGCCTGCAGGAGATTGGCTCTTTCTAGATTAGCCTGTAGGAGATTGGCTCTTTCTAGATTTATTTTGGGTAGGAAACCGTCTCGTAAATCTGCATAGCTCAAGTTAGCTGCACTCAGATTACGACCTGAGAGGTCTTGTTTGCGCAGATTAGCGCCAGTCAGATTAGCACCTGCTAAGTCTTGAGAGAAAGGGCGTTCAGTATAATCGTAGACGGTCTCTTTTTTGGTTCTTGGTTGAGCATCGCTGTAATTATAGACGGTCTTTTTTTGAGGTTTTGCTTGAGCATCACTTCTTTTGTGCCAAAGTAGCAAACCTTTCCGTGCTTGATTAATTTCTTGGATCTTAGCTGTCGCTTTATTTAACAGTCTAGTGTTCTCCCTAGGAAGACGATCAGGATGCCAAACAAAGACTAGATCTTTATAAGCTTGATTTATTTCTTCAATCGAGCTTCCCCACTCTAAACCTAGAATTCTATGATAATCTTCTATTTCTTTCATAGTACATCCATAAAAGTCAAGAGACCGGACATTCTGCTATGTGTTTAGGTTAACTTGGGAATAGCTTAACGCAAAGATTAGCCCAAGAGTATGCTTAATTTTTAAAATGAGCTAAAATTTTTAGAAAAGATGTTAAATTCTTGATATCTATTTACAAAAGTTAACATCTTCTCCCCTGCCTGAAAAACTGAAAGTAAAGGAGATCGCCAATAGCTTAAAATAAAAAATACAGTCTTTGGAGTGAGTGAAAAATATGAAAGCAATATATATCCCTCAACTGCTCAAAGCTTCCGAAAAAAAACAAGAGATCATTGTCGATGAATGGATTTCAAGCTTAGAGAGTTTAACCCCAGTTAGGGGAAGTATTCAGCTTAGACATGGAGGAACATTTTTAGAGGTAGCAGCCATTGCAGAAACAATTGTTACTTTAACTTGTGATCGCTGCTTAAAACAATACAATCACAAACTCTCTATTAATCCCTCAGAATTAATCTGGTTAGATAAAGAAACCGAAGCCGAAAAAGATTATCCTTTAGAAAGAGAGGTATCCCTAGAAGAGCTAACAGAAAGTCTTCCACCGACAGGCTATTTTGAACCAGAAACTTGGCTTTATGAGCAATTATGTCTAGCGATGCCCTTAAAACAACTCTGCTCTAAAAATTGTCAACGGCCTCAGCCTCTTTCCCAAGAGCAACAAGAAAAGAACCTCATAGATGGTCGTTGGTCTATTTTAGAGTCTTTAAAAGGCAAGTTAAGCACGGATAACTAAGATATGGGTTTTACTGAAGAATTTGAATTACTAACTAGGGCTTGTTATCCACTTCTCTATATTGCCACAGCAGAAGAAGAACGTTTAGAAGCAAGTATTATCAATTGTGCTAAACGTTTAGGAAACAGAACTATCTATATTTGGGATTTTGTAGATGGCTATCAAGACAACCCAAACAATCAAGGAATAGGCAAAAGAAACCCTCTACAAGCTCTAGAATTTATTGAAAAGCTACCACCTCAATTAGGAGGCATCTTCATCTTAAGAGATTTTCAACGCTTTCTAGAAGATATTTCTATCTCACGTAAGTTACGCAATTTAGCCCGCTTGCTCAAAGCACAACCTAAAAATATTGTACTGATTTCTCCGCAAATAATGATTCCAGCTGACTTGGCAGAAGTTCTGACGGTTGTAGATTTTCCCCTGCCCTTGAGTAGTGAAATCAAAAAAGAAATAGAACAGTTATTGCTGGCTATTGGACAAACCCTGGATGATAGATTACTAGATGAATTAGTTCGCTCTGCCCAGGGACTCTCTCTAGAACGCATTCGGCGTGTTCTCACCCGCTGTATTGCCACCCAAGGAAGACTAGAAGCTGAAGATGTTGAACTAATTTTAGAGGAAAAAAGACAGTCAATTCGTCAAACCCAAATTTTAGACTTTTATCCGGCCACAGAACAAATTTCTGATATTGGGGGGTTAGATAATCTAAAAGACTGGTTACTCAGAAGGGGGGCAGCTTTTACTGAAAAAGCCAGAACTTACGGACTACCAAACCCCCGCGGCCTCTTATTAGTAGGGGTCCAGGGAACAGGAAAATCCTTGACAGCTAAAGCAATCGCTCATCATTGGCATTTACCCCTCTTGCGTTTAGATGTAGGTCGTCTCTTTAGTTCTTTGGTGGGAGAGTCAGAGTCACGCGCACGTCAGATGATTAGCTTAGCAGAAGCCTTAGCCCCTTGTATTCTCTGGATAGATGAAATTGATAAGGCTTTTGCTGGGGCAGAAGGTAGAGGAGATAGCGGCACAACTAGTAGAGTTTTTGGTACTTTTATTAATTGGCTAGCCGAGAAAAAGTCTCCGGTCTTTGTCGTAGCAACAGCTAATAATGTTCAATCTTTACCAGCAGAAATGCTGCGCAAAGGACGCTTTGATGAGATTTTCTTTGTCGGGTTACCTAATGGAATAGAAAGAGAGGCTATTTTTAATGTACATCTCTCTAGACTGCGTCCCCATAGTCTGAGAGACTATGATCTTAAGCGTCTAGCCTATGAAACCCCTGATTTCTCTGGGGCAGAAATAGAGCAGATTTTGATTGAAGCGATGCACATTGCTTTTAGTCAAAACCGAGAATTCACAACAGACGATATTTTAGAAGCAGCCAGTCAGATGGTGCCCTTAGCACGTACAGCCCAAGAACAAATCGAATTCCTACAACATTGGGCAGCCTCTGGAAAAGCTCGTCTAGCTTCGAGAGAGGGTCTTTTAGGAGACCGTATGGAACGTCAGTCTAATTAAATTTGTTGATAATCTTGGTGTTATGGGCAATAGTCGTATCTTGCAAGCCATCTTAGGCTTTTTTTTGGGAGTTTTTTTTGTTGTTAGTGGACTGGGTGCTTTTGGCTATTTTCTTTGGTCAAGATTTGCCATCACACCGACTAAACCTATCTTTGCTGAGGAAAAAAAGCCTAAAACAACTCCTAAACTTATCGCTAAAATCTCTCCTCAAGTGACCCCGAAAACACCATCACCCACTGCATCTAAAACACCTGACCCACTGCCTAAAGGAGCCTATAAAGCCAGGGTGATCTGGTCTGAGGGACTCAGTGTTCGTTCAGGTCCTAGTCGTGAGAATGAAAGTGTCGGGGGTGTTAGTTATAACGAAGAATTGATTGTTTTAGAGAAGAGTGAGGATGGAAATTGGTCTAAAGTTCGCTCCACTAAAAGCAACGTTGAAGGCTGGGTTAAATCTGGCAATTTGAGTAATCAAGAGACTGCAGAATCTCCATCCCCTTCCCCTTCACCAGAAGCGACTAAAACGCCCGACCCACTACCTCAAGGCTCTTATAAAGCCAAAGTTAAAAGATCTGGTGGACTGACTGTTCGCTCTGGTCCTAGTCGTAGTAATGAAAGTGTCGGCGGGGTTGGTTACAATGATGAATTGATTGTTTTAGAAAAAGATAGTGACGGTACTTGGGTTAAAGTTCGCTCTGTGCAAACTGGAGTGGAAGGCTGGGTCAAATCTGGCAATCTGAGTAATCAAGAATAGGAAGTACTAGTACGTACTCCCTAGGAATTAAGCTCTACTCCTCTATCTCAACTATTACTGGTTCAACAGACCAGATCTCCTTACAGTATTCGCGGATGGTGCGATCTGAAGAAAATTTGCCCATGCGGACGGAATTAAGAATAGACATCCGAGTCCA
>CASBQB010000219.1 GCA_949127655.1 Chroococcales cyanobacterium PMM_0086
CGACATACCTATTTAATAGATCCTGATGGTGTCCTGCGTGAAACTTTTCTAGGTGTTCAACCTGCTATTCATAGTAAAGAGGTTCTAGCTCGTCTAGATGAATTACAGGCATAAGATCTCTCAATAGAGTAAACCTCTACTTGAAAAGCTAGCAAATGTTAAGATATGATTAACCTAAGAGACATCTGACTCAACTAGAGTCCATCAAAAAGAATGAATTTGCAGGCATCTTTTGAAATGGAAGATCAAGGAGAATTAACCTCCTCTATCTTCCCAGACAAGCCCGAAGAAGCTTGTGGCGTGTTCGGTATTTATGCACCAGAAGAAGAAGTAGCTAAGTTAACCTATTTTGGGCTATATGCGCTACAACACAGAGGACAGGAGTCAGCCGGAATTGCCACTTTTGATGGAGATCAAGTCTACCTTCATAAGGATATGGGACTAGTTTCTCAGGTCTTTAAAGAGTCTACCCTCCATGAACTCAAGGGACAACTAGCAGTCGGACATACCCGTTATTCCACCACAGGTTCTAGTCATAAAGTTAACGCGCAACCCGCAGTTATCACAACTCGCTTAGGTAATCTAGCCCTAGCACATAATGGGAATTTAGTCAATACTGTCTCTTTAAGAAAAACTTTAGAAGCTAGAGGCGGCAGTTTTCAGACCACTACTGACTCAGAAATGATAGCGATAGCGATAGGTCAAGAAGTGGACAGCGGAAAAGACTGGGTAGAAGCTGCTATTAGTGCTTTTAAACTATGTTCTGGAGCTTATAGCTTAACTATTGCGACTCCTATAGGAGTAATGGGAGTGCGAGATCCCAATGGAATACGTCCTCTAGTGATTGGAACACTAAAAAATGATAATAAGTTACGTTATGTTATAGCTTCAGAAACCTGTGGTCTAGATATAATTGGCGCAGAATATCTCAGAGATGTAGAACCAGGTGAGTTAGTCTGGATCACAGAAGAAGGAATGTCCTCTCACCATTGGTCTAAAGAAATCAATCGCAAACTCTGCATTTTTGAGATGATTTACTTCGCCCGTCCAGACTCAATTATGCACGATGAAAGTCTATATACCTATCGTATCCGTTTAGGTGAACAACTAGCCAAAGAGTCCCTAGTAGAAGCAGATTTAGTCATGGGAGTACCAGACTCAGGAATTCCTGCAGCCATTGGATTTTCTCGCGCTTCAGGGATTTGTTTTAGTGAAGGACTGATCAAAAATCGCTATGTAGGCAGAACCTTCATTCAACCTACTCAAAGTATGCGCGAGTCTGGCATTAGAATGAAGCTAAACCCCCTTAAAGATGTTCTTAACAATAAAAGAGTAGTTATTGTAGATGACTCAATTGTCAGAGGGACAACCAGTCGGAAGATTATCAAAGCATTGAGAGAAGCAGGCGCTTTGGAAGTTCACATGAGGATTTCCTCACCTCCAGTCACTCATCCATGCTTCTACGGAATAGATACGGATAATCAAGATCAATTGATTGCTGCAACTAAATCTATAGAGGAAATTTCAGCTATCTTAGGAGTGGACTCTCTAGCTTATTTAAGCTGGGATGGAATGTTAAAAGCAACCCAAGAAGATACAGATAGTTTCTGTTCTGCTTGTTTTACAGGCGACTATCCCATAACCATTCCAGATAATATAAAACGCTCTAAACTAATGTTAGAGAACTCCAAAACAGTAGTTATTTGACATCCTCCCCATCCTAAGAGGCTTTAGATGTATTTTTTTTGGTAAAAGCTTGGTAGCAGTTTAAAATAACATAAGTATGCCAGGAAAACCAGACAAAATGACATCTATTGCTTATTTAGGGCCAGTTGGGACAAATTCAGAAACTGTTGCACTTACCTATGCTAAAACAATACTCAGTGAAATAGATCTCCACCCCTATCCTAGTATTGCTAGAACAGTACAAGCTGTAGCCAAAGCAGAAGTAGATGTAGCAGTGGTTCCTGTAGAAAACTCAACTGAAGGCAGTATCGCCATTACTCTAGATAGTCTGTGGCGTTTTGAAAGCTTACGTATTCAAAAAGAGTTAGTCTTACCTATTTCTCATGTCTTACTCTCAAGGGGTACCTCTTTGAAGGGCATTAAAAATGTCTATTCTCATCCACAAGCCTTAGCACAATGTCAGAAATGGTTAGAACTAAATTTAGCAACTAGTCACATTATACCTACTAACTCGACAACTGAGGCACTACAGCATATTAATGTAGAACCCACTTCAGCAGCGATAGCTTCACCAAGGGCCGCTAAATTGTATGATTTACCTATTTTAGCCAGTCAAATCAACGATTATCCCGACAACTGTACACGCTTTTGGGTTCTAAGTCCTCAAACTTGCCAGACAGGAAGTCGCATTTCTCTAGCTTTTAGTGTAGCCGAAAATATTCCCGGCGCTTTAGTTAAACCTCTACAAGCTTTAGCCAAACGTCATCTTAATTTAAGTCGTATTGAATCTCGTCCTACTAAAAGATCTTTAGGTGAATACATTTTTTTTCTAGACTTAGAAGCGACTCAAGGTGAAGAAGAAACACAATTAGCTATAAATGAGCTATCAGAATATACACAAATTGTCAAGATATTTGGTAAGTATGAAGTAACCGCCATTTAAAAAGGCTAATTGATTAATTCTTCAAAAGTTACAGGCTATCCTAGATAAGAACAGACAATCCAGATTGTTGTAAGAGACTTAACAATTCAGCTTCTTTAAAAGGTTTTGTCAAATATCCATTAG
>CASBQB010000220.1 GCA_949127655.1 Chroococcales cyanobacterium PMM_0086
GTAGTCTTCGACAAAAAATGAAACGAGCATCTATGAGTACAGATTATCTGCTTGAAGTTTTAGCCGTTACATTAACTCATTAGCATATTATCAGCAAAAATTTCTTGCGCTTACCCTGATCCGATTGCGCTATTATTATTTACTTTTAGTGCTATTATTTTAACTAATCTGTTATATTTTCTAATCTATCTCTTTAAGAATTTATGTCAAAACTAAGAAAATCAATTAAATTAGTTGGATCTACTTTAGTCACAGTAAGTCTTTTTGGACTAAACGCTCAAGCTTGTACAACGCTAATAACAAAAGCAGCAGATGGATCTGTTTATCATGGAAGAACACTGGAATTTGCCACCGAATTACCGTGGCAGATCACATATTTTCCAAGTAGAACACCTTTTACCTCCTCGGCTCCCCCAGGAATGCTAGAAGTCAAATTCCAAAGTAACTATCGATTTTTGGCCATAACAGTTCCCGTTAGTAATTTACAAGATTTAAAAGTACTTGAAGGTATAAACGAACATGGATTGACTTTTAGCGCTCTTATGTTCTTTAATGCTTCAGGTCCTAAGATTAGAACGAAACAAATTCAGAGTGTACTATCTGCGGCTGATCTAGGATTTTGGGGTCTATCCCAGTTCAAAACTGTTGCCCAAGTTAAAGCAGCGTTGGAACAGCAACCTGTTTGGCTTGAAAAAATTAAGCTCTTAAACAACCTCAAAACACCTTTACACTTTGTGTTTTTTGATCGAACTGGTGCGGGAATTGTCGTCGAATATTTCAAAGGTAAACAGACAATATATGACAATGCACCCAATGTTATGACTAATGGTCCTGAGTTTTCTTGGCATCTCACAAATTTAAACAATTACAGCTATCTCAATAACCTTGATCGTTCTCAAGGTATTTTCGGCACATTAAAAGTACAACAACCAGATAGTGGAATCGCCCTAGAAGGATTACCTTCATCAAATACATCAGTAGGGAGATTTGTACGAGCTGCTTACTATTCTCAGTATGTAGAAAAAGCTAAAGATCCTGATGAGGCTATCTATGCACTTGGTCACGTTATGAATAATTTTGACCGTCCTAAGGAGATCACCATTGATACTTTAGGTGCTAGTGCTAATGAAGGTGTTGCTATTAATAATTCTAAAGACTTCAGCAGTGAATATACTTCTTGGACAACAATGGAAGATCTTAATCGTAACCTACTTTTCATTCGTACATACAAAAGCATTAACTATACTCTCTTCGATCTGAACAAGTTAAAGAATATTACGGAGGTTAAATCAATTCCCCTAACCTCTATTGATGGACCTATCTCTGGACAAAATCAACTACTTACCCGTTAGTAAGCCACTATCTAACTATCTAACGGGCAGAATATGGAGAAACACTAGTCGGACTTCTCCTCTATTAGATAACTTAATGACTAACTTCCTTAAATAAGGTGATTGTCTTGTAGCTGCTGGACATCCAAAATATAGCAATGGGGAAGTTCAGATCAATAAACAAGGGGATGCTTTTACCAAGGTTCTTAAAGATCAGCTAAAGTAGCAATATTCTTTAATTCTATTTCAGGAATAGTTCTTTTGAGCAGTCCAGTTAAAACTTTACCTGGACCAACTTCTATGACTTTGCTGATCTCTAGTTTGGGCATTTCTAACATGATTTCTAACCACCGAACAGAACTGGTCATCTGTTTGGTCAGGCGTTCTTTTAAAACTGAACTTTCTTGTGAGGGGGTTGGATCGGTATTGGAAAGAACAGGTATTCTAGCTGACTGAAAAGTTACTAGGTCTAAAATATTACTAAATTCTTGGGATGCTTGCTTCATCATAGGGGAATGGAAAGCGCCGGATACTTTCAATAACATACTCCTCTTAGCTTTAACCTGCCCTAATACAGTCTCTATAGCTTCAGATGTGCCAGAAATTACCACCTGTTCTGCACTATTATCATTGGCTAAGACCACATCAGGTATCTTATCTAATATTTCCTCTAACTCTGTGCGATTAAATTTCATCAAGGCAGCCATTTTCCCGCCACTGACTTCACTCATCAAGCGAGATCTCTGTTTAACTAGTTGTAAACCTGTCTCAAAGTCAAAGACCTCGGCTGCATAAAGGGCGACATATTCCCCTAAGCTATGTCCTGCTAGGTAGTCGCAAGTTAATCCTTTTTCTTTCAGGAGATCAACTAAAATACTCTCAATTACGTAAAGACATGGTTGCGTATACTTTGTCTTGTCTAGTTCTTCTTCAATACCTTGACAACGTTCTAAAATAGACCAGCCTAAAATCTCTTCTGCTTGGCTGAACCTCTTTATTCCCTCACTTGTCTCTTTTAAGTCAATTCCCATTCCTAGGCATTGTGAACCTTGTCCGGGAAATATCCAGGCTCTTTTACTCATATCTTTTCTCTTTTACTGAGATCCTAAATTATATAGCACTGCTTGAGATGAAAAATTCCTAATTTACCTTGACAACTCATAATCATTACGACTACACTTAAAGTTAGGTAAAACTAAAGTCATACCGAATACAACTTAAAAAGAGGCTAAAAAAGATGTTACCTAATAAAGAAGGTCAAAAAGTTCCTAGTGTTACCTTTGCTACTCGTAAAAACAATGAATGGGTCAATGTGACCACAGATGAAATCTTTGCGGGTAAAACTGTAGTTGTTTTCTCCTTACCTGGTGCGTTCACACCTACTTGTTCAACAACTCACCTACCTGGTTACAATCAATTAGCACCAGTATTCAAGGCCAATGGAGTTGATGAGATAGTCTGTATATCGGTCAATGACACCTTTGTGATGAATGAATGGGCTAAAGACCAAGAATCAGATAATGTGACCCTTATTCCCGATGGTAACGGCGAATTCAGCGAAGGAATGGGA
>CASBQB010000221.1 GCA_949127655.1 Chroococcales cyanobacterium PMM_0086
TAAGTCCCAAACCCTAGAACCAAAGAGGCGTAAAGTTTCTCAAGTCAATCAGGGAGTAAACACAAAGCAGTTGACGCTATTTGACTACGGTTAACTACGTTTGCTGTGTATCTCTATTCATAACCGATCCCCTCATATATAGATCAATAAAACTAGCTTTTGAGGCTTAAGTAGTATCGTTCAACATTACTACTTAATTAGTAACCAGAGTATTTGTTTCAATATATAAAATTAAGATTGACAATAATAGCTAATTATTTTATTCTGAAGCCAGAAAAGTTAAACCGAAGGAGACATAATTTATGCCATTTAAAAAAAGAATTCTCTCTATTGATGGAGGTGGTATTCGGGGCATTATTCCAGGGATGGTACTTGAATATATTGAGCAAAAAACAGGTAAACGCACTGCCGAAATGTTCGATTTATTGGCTGGAACCTCTACAGGTGGAATTTTGGCTTTAGGTTTGACTAAAAAAAATAGTCAAGGCCACCCTTTTTTTACAGCTAGCGAGTTAATCGATATTTATAAAAAAGATGGCGCTACTATTTTTACCGAAAGACTACAAGGCAAATGGGATGAGTTATTACAGTCTAAATTTGGGTCTGAAAACAGAGAACAAGTCTTACACAAATATTTCCAAGATACTTTGCTTTCTGAGGCTCTCCAGGAAGTTTTAATCACTAGTTATGACATCGAAAAACGACTTCCTGTCTTTTTTACCAACAAACCAGAAGCGACACTCGAAAAATACCGCTCATTTGAAAAGATTTGTGCAGAGTACACCATCAAAGAGGCAGGAATGGCAACTTCTGCTGCCCCGACTTTTTTCCCCCCCTATAAGCTAAAAAATAGCAGCGCAGAGGGACATTACGCCCTAGTCGATGGGGGAGTATTTGCTAATAACCCCGCTTCTTTGGCTATGATGGAAATGATGATTTCTTATAAGCGAGATACAGGAGAATTTCTCAGCCGTAATGATATCTTACTTGTGTCTCTAGGAACAGGTTCTTTAACTCGTCGTTATCCCTATGATGAAGCTAAATCTTGGGGACTATTAAAATGGATAATTCCGATAATCGGTATTATCTCTGATGCGCAGAGTGAATCTGTTGCCTGTCAACAAGAACAATTATTGCTTCCTGAACAATATTATCGCTTTCAATGCCTCTTAGATGTTGCTAACGATGATATGGACAATGCAACCAAGGAAAACATTCAGAATTTAATTACAGAAGCCCATAAACTGATCCAAGAGGAAAAAGATAATTTAGACAAACTCTGCCAATTATTACTAGAACCACCAATAGAAACAATAAGCAGTTAAGTTAAACTGTAAATTACTTAGTTATTGCAGCATTTTGATGACAATAGCTGTAAGACCTGGCTTGTTGATCAGCAATCACTACCCTAAGATAATTACATCTTCTACTATTATCAGAAAGATGCTTTTTCTTAGCATGGTCCCTATACAGTACTATAAGAAGAGGAATTCTAAAAGTTTTATTCTGTCTTCAAGCTTTTTATTGCTTCTGATAAAAATTATATCGTAATCAATCGACTCACACAGTAAATTAAACGGTGGTGACTCAAAGTGTATGTATACGTATAACCGCGCTAGAGTCCCCGTGCTTTCTCAAATCACACCGTTGAAGGAGATAAACTGCTGATTTTGCTAAAAGCCTGTCGCTGGGCAGCCAGTAGATCTCTTAGCAATCGGTTTGTATTAATTTCACTAAACTAAATATATGCCTCAAGTCCTCTCCTCATTTTGGAACCTGCCTGCCGAACAGGTCTTAGATAAACTCAAAAGTAGTCTTCAAGGTTTGAGTAGACCTGAAGCGCAGCAAAGGCTTATTCAATATGGGGCAAACAGTCTCAAGCAAAAGCGGCAGTCTAACACCCTACTCCTGTTACTGAACCAGTTCAAGAGTCCGATTATTTTGATTTTAATGGTAGCGGCCATTCTTTCGGGTTTTCTGGGAGATCCCATTGATGCCGTTATTATTCTAATAATTATACTAATAAGTGGGCTATTAGGATTTTGGCAGGAGCGAGGAGCCACAGACGCCGTAGCCAAGCTGTTGGCTTTGGTGCAAGTAAAAGCCACAGTTTTGAGAGAGGGTCAATCTCAAGAAATTCCTAATCAAGACGTGGTTCCAGGTGACATTGTGTTACTTGCTGCTGGCAATAGTATTCCTGGTGACTGTCTGATTTTAGAGTCAAAAGATCTCTCAGTAAATGAAGCAGCACTAACTGGAGAAACATATCCGGCTGACAAACTGAGTGGAATATTGCCTATCGAAGTTGGACTGAGCAAACGTACCAATACTCTTTATATGGGCACCAACGTGATCAGTGGTACAGCCAAAGCGGTGGTAGTACTGAGTGGAAAGCAGACTGAATTTGGCAAGATATCAGAACGTCTGAAACTCAGACCTCCTGAAACCGAGTTTGAAAGAGGAATCAGCAAGTTTGGCTACTTTTTGTTGCAAGTAACCTTGACTTTGGTGATTCTGATTTTTTTGGCTAACGTCTACTTAAAACGCCCTGTTCTAGAATCCTTTCTCTTCTCCTTAGCGCTCGCAGTCGGTTTGACTCCTCAACTACTGCCCGCAATTGTGAGCGTTAATTTGGCTCGGGGTGCTAAACAAATGGCCAAAAAAAAGGTGATTGTGAAACGACTGCCCGCGATTGAAAACTTTGGTAGTATGAATATATTTTGTACAGATAAGACGGGTACACTGACTGAAGGGGAAGTGAAAATTCACGCTGCAGTTGATGTCGAGGGGAAGGAGAGCGACCGTGTTCTACTTTACGCCTATTTGAATGCTTCCTCTGAATCGGGTTTTGTCAATCCAATCGATACCGCAATTCGTGAGCACAAGCAATTTGACATCTCTAGCTATCACAAGTTGGATGAAGTGCCCTATGATTTCAACCGCAAACGCCTCAGCATTCTATTTGCTAAAGAAAATACGCATTTGATTGTCACTAAAGGTGCGCTACCGACGATTCTCGCTGTTTGCTCAACGGTCGAAACTGGCAAGGGAGAAACAATTGATATTGCTCCGCAGCAGGAGAAGATTCAGCAACGGGCTGAGCAACTAGGCAGTGAAGGATTTCGGGTCTTAGGGGTCGCTTATCGCAACTTCGAGGGCGATTCCTTTAGCAAAGGCGATGAAACGAACATGACGTTTTTGGGCTATCTTGCCCTTTTCGATCCACCAAAAGCAGGCATTGCCGATACGCTAAAGGATTTGAAGCGACTAGGAGTTACTGCAAAAATGATTACTGGTGATAGTCGAGCGGTTGCCATTAGCATTATTAAACAGGTAGGATTACCAGAACCCAAGGTTTTGACGGGTCCCGAACTGCGAAAGCTCAGTGATGAAGCGCTAATGAATCGTGTGGGGGAGACAAATGTCTTTGCTGAAGTTGAGCCAAATCAAAAAGAGCGCATCATCATTGCCCTTAAAAAAGCAGGAAATGTGGTTGGCTATCTCGGTGACGGTATTAACGATGCCTCGGCGCTCTATGCTGCTGATGTGGGTATTTCCGTTGAGAGTGCGGTAGACGTGGCTAAGGAAGCTGCAGACATTGTATTGATGGAAAAGGATCTCAATGTCTTGGTCGAGGGCGTCAAAGAAGGACGGGTTACCTTTGCCAATACCCTTAAATACGTTTTTATGGCAACTGGTGCTAATTTCGGTAATATGTTCAGCATGGCAGGGGCTTCTCTATTTTTAGCCTTTTTGCCCCTACTGCCCAGTCAAATTTTGATCATGAATCTACTGACTGATTTCCCAGAAATGACGATCGCCACTGATCGAGTAGATAGGGAACTAGTCAACAAACCCCGCCGTATAGATATCAAGTTCATCCGCAACTTTATGGTGGTGTTTGGACTGTTGAGTTCAGTCTTTGATTACCTGACCTTCGGATCGTTAATATTGCTTCTCCACGCTGATCCTGAACAGTTCAGAACGGGCTGGTTTTTAGAGTCTGTACTCTCAGCTTCGCTGGTTGTGCTAGTCGTTCGGACAAGGCAATCCATTTTTAAAAGCAAACCTGGAAAGTACTTACTGACGGCAACGTTGGCCACTGTTTTTGTAACGATCCTCCTTCCCTATACCCCGCTTGCCAGTTTATTAGGGTTTCAACCCTTGCCGATTGAATTCCTTTTGATGCTCGCAGCAATTGTAGCACTCTATATTCTTTGTGCCGAAAACGTTAAACGAGTTTTCTATCAGCACGTACAGTCTTGACCATGTCTTATATTTTATAGTATTTATTTAAGTATGATTAATATGCTTTTAATAGGCAAAATTTCAGATATATACTTTTTATAGAGGTATTTTACTCATGGTGGCACTGTTGCAGAATGAACACTCAACCCAAAAATTCAATAATTAATGCTCAACTTCAAGCAGCATTTTCTGTTTCTTCTCTTGGAATTTACTACTTAATTGCGGGACGGAGACAGAGGTAGAGGAGGGGACCGACAAGGGGAATAAAAGTCAATCCAAAGAGTAAATTAGGATTTTTAACCTCTCTTCTAGCTAAATCATCTCCTACTAATGTCGGAAATAAAACACACAATAAGCAGAAATCTAGACTCATTACATTAATAAAACGACTAGTTTTCCACTCTGTCACAAACTCACTCCAGTTACCTTGTAATAGCCCATAACTCAGGAGAAATAGAGCACCAAAAGTGATGACAATAGCTGTAAGACGTGCATCAATGATCTTCAAAAAGAGATTCTTTTCACCTGTGAATTTAGGATTAGGTTCTCTTAAAAAAAGATAAGGTAAAATAGCAAAAGCACCTACAGCAAAAGCACCAATTAAAAACGGCCAAGCGATAACTTTTTGACCTCTGCCATCTATTGGTAAGATACAGGTGTAGATAAGTGGCCAAATGCCCATAATGTTAAATAGAGAGACAATTAGAGGGTTAATTCCTTCCCATTGTCCAAACGAGAGGTTTTTAATCAAATCTAGGGTATCTGGTCTATCAGGTGGAGCTAAGATAAAGGCATAACCGATAAAGCCTAGCCATAAAACAATAAAAGAGATTCTTCTGAGCATAATAATTAAAAATTAAGATATTTTTCCCTTGATTTGAAACTGATGATAAACTATTCCCCAAATAGTCGATAAAAGTACCCAACCCAAAATATTAAGCTTGATATTGAAGAGAGTCACATCAAATAGATTAAAGAAAACACAACTCCCAAAAGTTATTAAATAAGTGAATAAAATTAAGTTATCGCTTGCTTGTTTTTTACTCATTTTGTGAGAAGGTTTCTCTAAATTCAATAGTTTAACTCCTTGTAGCATGACCCAACCAACTAAACTACATAATAAGATCGTTCCCGGAATACCGATTTCAGCCAATAACATCAAGAAGAAATTATGGGGATGTCCTAACCATTCTCCCATTTTTGCCCCATAAAGTGGGGTGAAATTGCGTAACCCCCAACCGAATAGAGGATGTTGCAGCATCATCTCCCAAGCAAATTGCCATTGAGTAGTTCTGAGGCTTCCTAGAGAACGATTAGGATACAATTCATCAGAGAGTCTAGCCCAAAAATAGGCAGGTACAACAGAACGTAAGCTTTCTCGAATAGTTGACGGTCCCCAAGAAGCACCAGCTATCATACTAGCTAATGCAATAATACCTAGAACTAACCAACGGTATCCCAAATATAGAGCAAAACATAAACACCCTAATATAGATAATATCCAAGCATTACGAGAATCGGTTAAGACTAAGCCTATCCCATCGAAAATTATAGTTAAACTCAAAATAGTAAGGGGTAATTTTGAATACTTAGGTTGCCAGAAGAAATATGTATCCAGCCACAAACCCAACCCTAGAATAAAGACAATTACCAAATATGCTGCCAGAATATTGGCATACATAAATATTGATGACATCCGTCCTTGGGGTTCTCCATAAGATATTAAATTCCAACCCAGGTTGAGAGTATTTATAAAAGGATGGCTTCCCCAACCCCAAAATAATTGACTTAATCCTAACAAAACAATCGGTAATGAAGGAAGGACAATTAACCAAGCAAGTTGTCGAAGTTGGGAAATTGTCTGAATAAATGCACCAGAAGCCGATAAATAAATTATAAAAGGTAAAAAATTTAAAAACCCTAACCAAGCTTCTGTCGAGTTCCAAGCAAAAAAGGATGTCAGAATTAACCAGACACTAAATAGTCCTAGTCCCCAATTGAGAGGATATCTCCCCAGAGTGCGATATTCTTTTTTCCAAGACAGAATAAATGCTGTTCCTAAACTGATTCCTGTGAAAAGGGGTAAAAAAGGCAACAACACTACCCCATAGCGGAAACAATTCCAAGCTAACCAATGCCTTTTACTGAGGGAACTGTTCTCCCAACTATTTGATAGATCTCCGATTTTATGTGTACCACTAAGCTTACTCAATTAGAAAATTGTCCTTTAAAATTGCTCAAAGTTTCATTTTAAGTCATTGTTTCAAGAACTATGGGGTTGCTAGCCTTTTGATACGGGTTGTAACGATTCCATAACTCAGCATAGATGATATCTGGTGTCTTCCATGGCTTATGATAACCACCACTCCAATGAATCACATTAGCTGTTTTTACATCACATTGAAACAAGAACGCTACAAGTTTAGAGTTACCATATCCACATCGGTTCCAGTTTTTATTTAAAGGGATAAAGTCTTTGAACATTAAGTTTAATATTGTTTCATCCCCGACTCTATAGAGATGGTAATTATATTGACTATCTAAGTCTAAACAATACTTAAGTCGGGCGTAAGTCCCTTCGGTCCAATAGGAAAAATCTGTTAGGAAAACTCCACTATTAAAACTTTGTTTCATTCCCCTAGTCTCCTTAAACCCTCTGATCGGGTAATTAAAATGAGCAACTGGTGGAAGACGTTGCGGTACTGCGGCAAAGTACTGACTTGCAGAAAAGGATTCAACCGCGTTAAATAACTCAGTAATATCTCTAAGTACTATTAAATCAGTATCTAAGTAGATTACTTTGCTTAGATCGCCAAAGATATCTCTTAAAAAAAATCGAGCGAATTGCATATTTCTAGACATTCGCCTATCTGCAGACTGTTCCTTATATTTACTATCTAGATATTGTTTAACCACTTCAGGTGGAGTATAATCTTGAATTCTTACCGAAAATAGTCGGTCAGGAAAAGTCTGATTAATTTGATTTGTAAAAAATACTATTTCCTGAGACGGCACAACAATATTAAACTGGATCTTCTCAGGATAACGAGTGTTTTTGATAATTGAATTGATTGTTGTTAATAAAGATAGATAAATTGTTTGGTTAAGTGCAAATGCTATATTTATGTACATTACATTTTACTAATATTTATAAAGATGGAGGGGTTTTGCGAAACTTGGTGATTGAAATAATTAACACTGGGCATTTCTAGAAATTAATTTCAACATTTTGCACCATAGTTATCAAATACGGATCATTCTAAAATTATACCACCATACCTTAATATGTAACCAAGATTATGTCAATCCCTGTTGGCTCTTAAGACCCAGGTAAAAGCATCTTAAGTAGATCATTCGTTTAAACTCCATTCAGGGTAACTATTTTTGAGGTATTCTAAAATCTCTTGATAAATTTGACTACTGACACGTTCACCACGTTTACCATCTTCAAGTTTGAGATTATCAACAAAGAAATTGAGTTTAAATTCCAGGTAAAGAGAAGACTCTTCGTGACTAAGACCTGTCATTCTAACTTGAGGTTCTTGCCACTTTTTTCTAGGTTGTTTAAACTTTTCTTTCAACCATTTAATTATTTCTAGTACATAATCATCTAAGCGCGTTTCATCGGCTTGAGGATTAGCTATTTTTTGATATAGTCTTTGAGTTCTAGACTTTAAAAGATTTATTTTTCTTTCCCATTCTTCTGAAATTAAATAGGCATCTTCATCTAA
>CASBQB010000222.1 GCA_949127655.1 Chroococcales cyanobacterium PMM_0086
ACCGTTAAAGAAATTCTCAGAGACTTAAACCTGAATACTGTCTGTGAAGAAGCGTCCTGCCCAAATATTGGGGAATGCTTTCAAGCTAGAACAGCTACCTTTTTAATTATGGGTCCAGCTTGCACCAGAGCTTGTCCTTACTGTGATATTGACTTTGAAAAAAAGCCACAACCCCTAGATGAAACTGAACCCCTTCGTTTAGCACAAGCTGTACTGCGGTTGAATTTAAAACACGTAGTAATCACCTCAGTTAACCGCGATGACTTAGAAGATGGCGGGGCCTCACAGTTTATCAAATGTATAGAAGCTTTAAGGGACTGCACGCCTCAAACCACCATAGAAATATTAATTCCTGATTTATGCGGCAATTGGCAAGCCCTAGCCCAAATTCTGCAAGCAGAACCAGAAGTGCTCAACCACAATACAGAAACAGTACCAAGTCTCTATCGCCGAGTTCGTCCTCAAGGAGAATATCAGCGTTCCTTAGAGCTATTACAAAGAACAAAAAAACTAGCACCCTGGATTTATACCAAGTCCGGTATTATGCTAGGACTAGGTGAAACAGAAGAAGAGGTGAGCCAAGTATTACAAGATTTACGCTCCTGTGACTGTGATATCCTAACCATTGGACAGTATTTACAACCTACGACTAAACACTTAGAAGTCAAGAGCTTTATTCTGCCTGAACAGTTTCAAAGGTGGCGAGAGTATGGAGAGTCCCTAGGCTTCCTACAGGTAGTTTCTACTCCCTTAACCAGAAGTTCCTATCACGCAGAAGAAGTACAGAATTTGATGAAGTTATATCCACGTCCAAAAAGCTCAAGCAGCCGAGGAAAAAAGATCACAGTCTAAAACAGATTGATAATAGCACCTCAATTGAGCAGTAGCAGCAGCCCATCCCCAGCGCGCTGCCTCATCACGTGCACGGCTTTTGAGGGCTTCTCGTTCGCCTGAGGCTGCCGTAAAAAGACGCTGTGAAGCTATCACAACACCGTCTTCTTGATCAGGGGCAAAAAGATAACCATTAACCCCATCAGTTACAATATCGGGTATCCCACCAGAAGCAGCCGCTACAACAGGGCAACCAGCTGCCATCGCCTCAAGTAATACAAGTCCGAGGGTCTCAGTCCTGGATGGAAAAATAAAGGCATCAGCCGAAGCGTAAGCTGAAGCTAATTCTAATCCCTGTAAGTAGCCGACAAAATGAGTCCTAGTCCCTGCAAAATGAGCCTCTAAAGCCTCTCTATGGGGTCCATTACCTATAATAGCTAAATGGGCATTTGGAATAGCCTCTAAGACAGGCTTAATCTCTTCAATCTGTTTCTCGGCTGAAACTCGACCGACATAGAGAAGTATGGGATGCTCCGGGTTACCTTGCGATAAGCGCGAACGCATCATATTGGAGGCTAAATGTGGTTGGAACATTTCAGTATCAACACCTTTTTGCCAAAGATCTACTCTTTCTATCCCGTGATTTACCAATTCCTTGACCATCACTGAGGAGGTGCAAAGATTTAATTGAGCTTGATTATGCGCTAATTTAAGTAGTTCCCACAATAACCCTTCTAGGGCACCTACTCCATAATGGTGCAGATATTGCGGTAGATGAGTGTGATAAGAGGCAATAAGAGGTATATCGAGAACCTTAGCATAGTAAATTCCCCCAAGTCCTAGTATTGCCGGATTAACTACATGAATCAGATCAGGTTGAAATTTTTCTAAAGCTTTGCGCAGGGTAGGACGTGGTATAGCTAGCTTGAGTTCTGGATAGAGAGGGAGGGGAATAGCTGAAACCCCCTGTATTTTGGCTCCTTTATATTCTTTAAGTCCCCCTTCGGGACAGAAGACAAGGACTTGATCCCCACTACGTTGTAGGTGCTCTATGGTATGACGTAGACGGGTGACAATACCATCGATTTTAGGCAGGAAAGTTTCAGTAAAGATGGCAATTCGCATGCAGGTTTTTCAAAAAAGCTTAACTTCAGATAACGGGGGGGGGTGTTGCACCCAGAATTATAGACAGGTGAAGAGATTTAGTAACTCTACCTGTCTTTAGTATTATTTACGCCAAGTGACTTTTGGCAGTATCTGTTGTTCGTCTACTCGCTGTTTATACTTAACTGAGAAGTTCAACAATGAATCAATGAGAGATTCAGAGAGATAATGAGGATCTAAGCCTAAGTCAATCAGTTTGGTATTTTTGGCGTTGAAGTAGTGCTCTTCAAGCTCTACCCTGGGGTTAGCAAAGTGTTTAACCTCAACGTCAAGTCCTAGTGATATTCCTGCTTTTTTAACCATCATAGCTAAATCCATGATGCTGAACTGTTCAGTGAATTGATTGAAGACCCGAAATTCACCTGTTGCTGCTGGATTATTTAGGGCTATTTCAACACATCTGACTGTATCTCGAATATCTAGGAAACCTCTTGTCTGTCCACCTTGTCCATAGACTGTTAAAGGATGTCCGATAGCTGCTTGTATACAGAAACGGTTTAGGGCTGTTCCAAAAACTCCATCATAGTCTAGACGATTAATCAGAATTTCGTCTATCCCTGTTTCTTCGGTTATAACCCCATAGACCACTCCTTGATTTAGATCAGTTGCTCTTAATCCCCAGATTCTACAAGCAAAATGAATATTATGACTATCATGTACTTTACTCAGGTGGTAGAAACTGCCCGGTTGTTTGGGATAGGGTAAGGTGTCTTTGCGTCCATTGTGTTCAATGGTGATATAACCCTCTTCAATATCGATATTTGGTGTCCCGTATTCTCCCATTGTTCCCAGCTTAACTAAATGACAATCTGGAAAATCCTCTTTTATGGCATAGAGAATATTCAAGGTTCCCACCACATTGTTAACCTGTGTTAAGACAGCATGTTCTCGATCAATCATCGAATATGGTGCTGAACGTTGTTCTCCAAAGTGGACTATAGCCTCTGGTTGAAACTGGTGCATAGCTTTAATCAACTCGCTATAATCTGTAATATCTCCTATGAAAAGATCGATATTTTTTCCCGTTAGATTCTGCCAATGTTGAACCCTTTGATGAATGGAAGCAATAGGGGTTAAGGTATCAACGCCTAGTTTAGCGTCCCAATGTCTTCTTACTAAATTATCGAGAATACCGACTTCATAACCTCTGTTGGAAAG
>CASBQB010000223.1 GCA_949127655.1 Chroococcales cyanobacterium PMM_0086
CCATAGATACCAATACAGAAAAGGGCAGCAGCTAACAATAAAAAGAATTCCAAGTGCATCATCATAATCTATTTTCCGCTCTTAGTTAACTCACGAGGACGTTCAGGTAAAGTCAAAGCTGTCGTAGTTAAATCTGACTTACTAGGCAGATCTGGGATAAAATCACGCCTTGCTAGAACAATAGCACCGATCATAGCCACTAAGAGTAAAACGGAAGCCAATTCAAAAGGCAGGAGATAGTCACTAAAGAAATGCTTGCCTAGTTCAACTATTGTACTCTCAACGACAGCCGGTGAAGTTGCGTCAAGCGCCCAAGGGGTGGCTAGAACCATTGTTGCTAAGAGGGTGAATAGCCCTACACAGACTATTGCTGTTGAACTCTGTCTGATCCAACGACGGGGGACACCTTTAAAATCCTCTTGTTTATTGACTAGCATAATAGCGAAGAGGATTAAAACATTAATTGCGCCAACATAGATTAAGATTTGGGCTGCAGCGACAAAATCCGCATTGAGAAGGATATAGATCCCAGAAATGCAGATGAACACTCCGCCTAAGAGGAAAGCTGAGTAGACAATATTGGAGAGTAGGACTATACCCAAAGCTGCAGCAATCATCATTGCTGACAAAATGATTAGGGAGACTGATTGTACTCCTTCTGCCAAGTTCACTGTAATCAAGCTCCTTGTAAAGAATTGAGGATGGTTAGGGGGATTATTTATCCCCCAAAAAACGTGGAAATCTATTCTGCAATATCTTCTGGACGTTGACCGCTTCTTTGGCTTCCTGCGGGTAGATCATGGGGTTCCATGATGCCCTTAGGCAGATAAGCAAGTTCTCTTAAAGGGGTGACCATTGGGTCATCAGTCACCTTATAAGGGAGTCTACCTAAAGCGACGTTATCATAATTCAACTGATGACGATCATAGGTGGCCAGTTCATATTCTTCTGTCATCGATAAACAGTTTGTGGGACAGTATTCTACACAGTTTCCACAGAAAATACAGACACCGAAGTCAATGCTGTAGTGTTTGAGTTCTTTCTTTTTAATCTCCTTTTTGAATTCCCAGTCTACAACAGGTAAATTAATCGGACAGACTCTAACACATACTTCGCAGGAGATACATTTATCAAACTCAAAATGAATCCTGCCTCGGTAGCGTTCAGATGGGATCAGCTTTTCATAGGGATATTGAACAGTAACGGGACGACGACGCATATGATCGAAAGTAACACCGAGTCCTTCGCCAATATATTTAGCTGCTTGGATGGTTTCTTTAGCGTAGTCGCCGACTTGTTTGAGGAGGTTAAACATGGTGATTCTCCAACCGAATTGAATTAAAACTATTTAGCCACCAAAAGCAACAGGAAAGGCAAGTTTCAAAGCTGCTGTGAGAAGGAGATTAACTAGGGAAATAGGCAGTAGAAACTTCCAACCCAGGTTAAGAAGTTGGTCAATACGTACTCTAGGAACTGTCCAGCGGAGTAGAACAGCAAAGAAGACAAGAAAATAGGTTTTGAAAACAGTCATGGTGATTCCCACGCCTGCAGTGACTATTTCTAGGGTAGCGTTAGTTTCACTTATGCCGAGCCAATCAGCTAACTTTTCTAAGGGAATAGGAGACTCCCAACCACCTAAATAGAGGATAGCAAAGACCAGAGAAGAGAGAACCAAATTGACATAGGAACCCACATAGAACAGTCCAAACTTCATCCCAGAATATTCCGTCTGATAACCAGCGACTAGTTCTTCTTCAGCTTCGGGTAAGTCAAAAGGAAGACGTTCACATTCAGCCAAGGCTGAGATCCAGAAGATAATAAAACCAACTGGTTGTCGCCAGATATTCCAGCCTAGAATACCATAACCTGACTGTTGATCAACGATATCAATAGTACTGAGACTATTGGACATCAGGACAATGGCTAAAACAGCAAAAGCTAGAGGTATTTCATAGCTTATAGACTGCGCAGCTGCCCTTAGTCCTCCTAATAGGGAATACTTATTATTAGAAGAATAGCCCGACATCAAGAGTCCAATTGGCGCAATGCTAGAAAGGGAGATCCAGAGAAAGATGCCCACATTGAGATCGGTAATAATCAGATTTTGTCCAAAGGGGACAATCAGATAGGAAAGGAAAACAGGCAGTACTACTAAAACAGGTCCTAAAGTAAAAAGAATTCCATCAGCTTTAGCGGGAATAATATCTTCTTTAAAGACCAGTTTCATACCGTCTGCTACTGGTTGTAAGACCCCTAACGGTCCAGCATATTCTGGGCCTATCCTTTGTTGAACGGCTGCAGAGACTTTTCTCTCTAACCAAACACATACTAATACCCCCACTGTTGCGCCTAAAATCATCAGTAACATGGGTAAAGGCATCCACAGCACCTTAGAGACTCCTGGTGAAAGTCCTAAGTCTTTGAGGGATTCAATAAAACTTCCTTGTAAATCAATTCCAGAGTTCATCTAACTAGTTCTAAGTTTAGAGGTTCCATGCTAAGTATAGCCTTGTCTGAGGCTGACCTTAAAAATCACCACAAGAAATATCTTAATGATGATTATAGAAAAAAACCATCATAACCATACTTTCTCCATCCAAAGATCTCGATGTAAAAGAGGAATACTCTTACTGGCGATAGATAGATAATATTGAATGGTACAGATATTATCAAAGTTGAGGGGGGCAAAACCATTAGAGAAACCTAACTTTGCTACAATCAGTAACCCAGGATTAATCATTCGGATTCTCTAATCATGAAACCAGTGGCTATTACTATTCTTTTAATAGAGGACGACGAAGTAGATGTGATGAATGTCAAGCGGGCATTCAAAAAAAACAATATTATCAATCCTCTTTATGTCGCATCTAATGGGTTAGACGCTCTGTCGATGCTACGCAGTAAAAACGATGAACCTCCAACTATTCCTGTGACTAACCTGCTAATTTTGCTGGACTTGAATATGCCAAAAATGGGCGGGATTGAGTTTTTGCAAGAAATGCGGGAAGATCCCACTCTCAAAACCATCCCGGTAGTTGTTCTGACCACCTCCAATCAAGAAGTAGACCGAGTCGAGGCTTATCAATTTAATATTGCCGGCTATATTGTAAAACCAGTGGTTTTTAGTAAGTTTGTGGAAACCATGGCTATTCTCAACAAATACTGGACGATTTGCGAAATGCCCTAAACTTTGTTATGCAAGACCTTCTCAAAATTCTGATCGTAGATGACGACGCAGTAGACCGTATGCAAGTATCACGTGCTCTTAAAACAGTAGATACACTTATAACTATTGCAGAAGCACAAGACTATACAACAGCATTGGCTGCGCTCTCCCAAGAAAGCTTTGATTGTGCTTTTATAGACTATCGTCTGCCGGATAAAGATGGTCTTGTGCTGGTGCAGGAGTTGCGAGCAAAAGGTTTTAAAATTCCCTTAATCATGTTAACAGGCCAAGGAGATGACCAAATCGCCGTAGAACTGATGAAAGCAGGTGCCTCTGACTACCTTTCTAAAGTTAGACTCTCTCCAGCCAAACTGATCAAAACTTTACAAAATGTCCTGCGTATTTACCAAGCAGAAAAAGAAGCGGCCATCGCCACCCAACAAAAGATCGAGCTGGCACGCCAAAAAGATGATTTTGTCTCCCGCATGACCCACGATTTGCGCACGCCCTTAGTAGCGGCTAACCGTATGCTAGCTCTGTTTCAGCAGGGAGTCTATGGAGAAATCTCCCCACAGATGTCCCAAGCAACTCAGATAATTATTGAGAACAATCAGAACTTGTTATCAATGGTCAGTAATCTGCTAGAAGTCTACTGTCACGAGGCAGGTGAGAAACAACTTAACTTAACCACAGTGGATCTTCAAGAACTTGCCTTAGAGGTGGTACGAAATCTAACCCCCCTAGCCGAAGAAAAGGGCATAACCCTGACGGTTGATTGTCTAAGAAAAGATCAAAGCATAACTCAAGTCAAGGGAGATCGCTTAGAACTACACAGAGTACTAGTTAATTTAGTAGGTAATGCGATTAAATTTACAGATGAAGGATTTATACTTGTTCGTTTAAGCGGAGCTGATTCCTCTAGAGATTTGGTAATTGTGGAAGTCAAAGACACAGGCGCAGGAATCGCCCGAGCAGCGCAGAAAATGCTGTTCGAGCGCTTCCATCAAGGCAATCACAGACTCTCTACCAGTGGCTTAGGTCTATACTTATCTCGTCGAATTATCGAGGCGCACGGGGGCAAAATTGAAGTGGAATCCCAGCTTAATCAAGGCAGTATCTTCCGGGTTATCTTAAAAGCACAGAAATAATTTTATCCACCTCCTGATAGATAAATTAAGGCTAATTTACTAGCGAGTCTCAGGCTTGAGATAGATGACTCTAACTGGAATTTAGCGTCAAATTATAAGGATAGCTTGTGTA
>CASBQB010000224.1 GCA_949127655.1 Chroococcales cyanobacterium PMM_0086
ATCCTAGGGCGAGATAGTGGTTGTTTGGTAGGACATCCCAGACGGTTCGACCGTTCAAAATGGTTTATTGGACAGATATAACGGGTCGTTATATTTGACTATTCAATAAGCAACTATACGGCAAGCAGAAATACGACGTTTACAAGGTAATACGAACTCACAGCTAATAGAAATTGAAGCCTGTCAGAATACTTTATGGGAATACTATCGTCAACTTAAAGCCTATCAGGAGTAACCAACAGAAACAGAAAAACATTGCCTATATTCGCGCGGGGGATGAAATATTTGGTAAGCGTTACCCCAGTAACTATGCTCTGAATCTAGCAAGGCAGCAGTTCTGCGCTCATAAACAGGAATTATTGAGAGTTCTTGATGTCCCTGGACTCCCATTACATACCAAGGCCGCAGAAGCTGCTCTTCGAGAGTATGTTACTAGACGTAAGATTAGTGGTGGCACTAGAAATGTAGACGCAGTCGCCCGTAGACGTAGTCCCCGTAGGGTAGGGTTGACTCTTCGTCGGGCTCGGGATACCTTTACTGGTCTCAAAAAAACTTGTCGCCAACTTGCCTATTCTTTTTGGCAGTATTTAATGTCTCGCTTACGAGGCGATGATTCTGTTCCTTACCTACCTGATCTTATTAGAGCCAATGCTCAGATAATTTCCGAAGTATTTCCTCCAAGACCCGGTCACTTCATTTGGGATTCTACTCCGCGAGAAGTCGCCATTCTCCTTTGAGCAAGCCAAGGTAATTCATTAATTCTACCAGTGGTTATTGAGAGGTTACCTTTTTTCTGCTTTCTGAGCGGCTTTGGCGGTGGCTTCCCTTAAGTCCTTACTATGCATGACTATCCCTTTGCCATCGGTTGTTAACACCAACAAATCGGTACTTTTTCCCTCACCCTCAGCGGCTCGTTGGGCATAAAAATCATCGCGCTTCTTGGGATATTTTGACAGTCAACTCCTCACATTGACGTTTTGCTACTTTCGCTAATGTGGTTTCGCTAATCGTCTGGCTCGTTTCACGCTCAAGATACTGAAGCCGCAGTGGTTGCTACTCGTTTACGCACCCCGGAGCTAATATTGGTCGGGTGCTAAGTTTAACTGTCCATCGGCTGGATATAATGCACTTACCCCCTCGGCTTTACTGCTGTATCCTAGTCTAGTCACTACCACTTCGCCAAACAGTGTTGTTAATTGTCGCTGGCAATTGTTACGTCTGTGGGGACGTTTTTCGCCCCGAATGCTCCCACCACGTTAACCTGTGCCGAAGGCTCTCGAAGAGTGCTGATTCTTTTGTATATCTTTCGTTGAGATGGCTTTGGAATAAGCATCTCAGTAGTTCCATGCCCTCAAGCCAAATCATTTGCTCTAGCTCTCCGTGTTCTAAGGAATGGCTTTCTGTTGCTGTTCAGGAGACTTATCCTTTCATAAATTTAATACCTTCCAGTATTTAATCTCAAAAAACCTGAAAATTTTATGAAACCCATCTATTTCGTTATATATTGTTACATAATAAGAGCCGCACCCATCTTATTCTCCTGATTTTAACATTTCTTGAACAATGTTGGTCTTGGTTGAAAAGTCGTATCCGTAAACAAATCAAAAACTTTGATTGCCTGCGAGATGCTATGGAATTTGTTTTACGATCTGTGTCCTAACCGCCTTGGCTATTGCTATATCTCAGTAGATGTTGAACGTCTCATAGGTTCCCCTTTTTTGAGAAACTGATAAAAAACAGCCTGCCTTATGTAGAATTTGCATTACTTAGCTGGCAAAAAGAGCATAGACTCGAAAATTAGTATTGAAAAATACAGTTTAACTAAAGTGATTAGAGACAATATAGAGGAGCTATCCTAACGATCAAAAACAGACCAATGGCTGAGTCAACTAAAACCCTTTGTCCATACTGTGGTGTAGGATGTGGATTAGAAGTATCACCACCTGCAGCTTCAGGAAAAGCAACTCACAGAGATAGTGAGGGGAAACCTCAATGGAAAGCTATAGGTGATCGTTCACACCCATCTAGTGAGGGAATGGTCTGTGTTAAAGGGGCAACAGTTACCGAGTCAATAGATAAAGATAGGCTCAAATACCCACTTTTAAGAGAATCACTAGATCAGCCTTTAAGAAGAGTTAGTTGGGATGAGGCTTTCAATTACATTGTCGAACGCCTACAAGCTGTGTTAAGGACAGAAGGTCCTGAGGCTATCTGTATGTATGGTTCAGGACAGTTCCAAACAGAGGACTATTATGTGGCTCAAAAGCTGATTAAAGGCTGTTTAGGAACTAATAACTTTGATGCTAACTCCCGTCTCTGTATGTCTTCAGCCGTAGCCGGTTATACTCAAAGTCTAGGTTCAGATGGTCCGCCTTGTTGTTATGAAGATCTAGACTTGACAGACTGTGCTTTTTTAATCGGTACCAACACAGCAGAATGTCATCCCATAGTCTTTAACCGTCTTGTAAAACATCTCAAAAAAGACCCAAAGGCTAAACTGATCGTTGTTGACCCACGTCAAACTAAAACAGCCCAGTCCGCTGATCTACATTTAGCGATTAAACCAGGTACAGATATTGACCTGCTCAATGGGATCGCTCATTTACTCCTCAAATGGGGCAGTATAGATAGTTTTTTCCTAGATGAATGTACACAAAACTTTACCATCTTTGCTGAAGTGATCAGCCACTATACCCCCGAAATAGTCGCTAGAAAATGTGGTATTCGTATTGATCATCTAGAAACAGCCGCTAAATATTGGGCAGAGTCACGCAATGTTCTCTCTTTATGGTCAATGGGAGTCAACCAGTCTTCTGAAGGAACAGCCAAGGTTTCTAGTATTATTAACCTACATCTGATGACAGGGAATATCGGTAGACCAGGTGCGGGACCTTTCTCCTTAACAGGACAACCAAATGCAATGGGAGGAAGAGAAGCAGGTGGACTATCTCAACTACTACCAGGTTATCGTTCTGTTAAAAATGCTCAGCATCGCCAGGAAGTTGAAGAGTTTTGGGGACTTCCAGCAGGCAGAATAGCGCCTTCACCAGGTAGAGACACTTGGCGGATGATTACAGGACTAGAAACAGGGGATGTCAAGGTACTTTGGATCGCAGCAACTAATCCGGCTGTCAGTATGCCTGACCTAGAAAGGACCAAGGCGGCTCTCCTAAAATCACCCCTGACTATCTATCAAGATGCCTATTATCCAACAGAAACATCCGCCTATGCTCATATTGTCCTGCCTGCTGCAGCCTGGGGTGAAAAAACTGGCACCATGACCAACTCTGAACGCATGGTGACTCTCTGTCCTGCTTTCCGTCCTCCTTTAGGTGAAGCAAAAGCAGATTGGCAGATCTTCGCTGAAGTAGGCCGCCGTCTGGGTTTTCTTGAGCAGTTCGATTTTACTGATTCAGCTGAAGTCTATCGAGAATTTGTCCAACTGACTCACTCACGAGTCTGTGATGTCTCTGCCTTGAGTCACGAGATATTACAAACAGCAGGACCTCAACAATGGCCTGTAACAGTCCCAGAAACTGCCCCAACCAATGTTAAAACGGGTTTGCTTTCTTCTCTCTTTAATAGCAAGGAGAAAGAAATCAAAATGAGTAAAAGACTATATACAGACTTACAGTTTCCCACCCCCGATGGAAGAGCGCGTTTTATTGCTTACCACTCCAAAGGACTAGCAGAACCACCTAACCCAGATTATCCCTTTGTACTGACAACAGGCAGAGTCTATGGGCACTGGCATACACAAACTAGAACAGGACGCATCGCCAAGATTACCAAGATGCACCCACATCCTTTTATAGAAATTAATCCCCGTGATGCAGAAAGATTGGGGATCACTGAAAATATGTTAGTAGAAGTACGTTCTGCTAGAGGTTCCGCTCGTTTTCCTGCTCTGGTTACTTCTGCTATTCGTGCGGGGACTCTCTTTGTTCCTATGCACTGGGGTGCACTTTGGGCAGATCAAGCAGAAGCTAATAGTCTAACTCATCCTCACTCCTGTCCTACCTCTCTCCAGCCTGAACTTAAAGCCTGTGCTGTTCAGTTAGTACTCGTTAAAGAGTCGTCTATTCTTAAAAATACAGGAGTTAGAGAACGTAGTGCAGTTAATGTTTAACTAAAAGCGCGGAAGTCCCCATATCTCAGTGTAGGCGTAGCCGCCCGTAGACGTAGACCTTACGGCTGACTAAAGTCAACAGCCCGCTCTCTTCGCAAGGGTCAACGCCCACAGGGTAGGGTACGGATTGGGGATGGATAGCGCACAATTTTTGACAACCTCTTTAAGCTGTTGTGCATCTAAATTTAATAAACAGCATTACCTTTATTTTTTATTTTACGTCCCCACTTGATAATAAGTTCTCCCACTCTACGAGAAGCCGCGCACCACAAGTCTACATTTA
>CASBQB010000225.1 GCA_949127655.1 Chroococcales cyanobacterium PMM_0086
AATGTCTTAGAATATTTAGCAGTGATTTGGCGACAGAGTTCATACGACTCTGAGAGGGAAACAAGCACTTTTTGAGTAGTGGTTAGTTTAGGAAGTTGAAGCATTAATCCCAGGCAGAAATCTGTTACTGAGAATAAGGACTAATAAAATGTGTTTAGTCCCTAACTCTTTAGAATTGTCTCATTGAAACCATCTTTAGTCATTACTCTCGGCAAGTAAATTTTTCTACGTTGAGTTATTTAGACTATGGACATTTCTTCTTGCTGTGCCAAAAGAGAAGGCGGAAAATCTTCGGTAATTACTTTAGCTGCTAGCTTTCCAGACAAGACCGCACCTTCCATACTACCTAGATATTGCTGCATTGTAAAATCACCCGCCAGATAAAAATTCCGTATGGGAGTTCTTTGGGCTGGACGAAATGCCTGTCTACCAGGGGTAGCCTTGTAAACAGAACGAGGAGTCTTTACAATGTGGTATTTTAGCAGTTTAGCTTGACTTTCTTGCTTAAAATGTTCTGGAAACAATCTTTCTAGTTCTTGGAGGGTTGCCTCAATAATTTCGTGATCTGACTTATTAATCCATTCAACCGCTGGTGCTAAGACTAATTCCAGCATCGAACGATCAGGATTAGAGTAGGCCTTGCAAGTATTACTCATATCTGCGTAGACACTCAGTAGAGGGGAACGCGAGAAGAGAAGATGATCAATGTCTGTCAATTTACGGTCAAACCAGAGATGAAGATTGATCACAGGTACCCCTTCTAAACCCTCTATCTGTTGAAAACATTTTATAGAGCGCCAAGATATCGGTACTAGTGCTTTAAGTGGATCAACTGGCATCGCAGAGACATAGAGATCAGCTTCTAATACTTCATCAGGAGCACCATTATGACCACGTAGCAAGAAGCTTTTAACGCTGTTGTCTGGATTGAGCAAAACTTCTTTAAGAGGGGCATTGAGGCGAACCTGACCGCCCCTCGATGTAATATGCTCTACTATTGGTTGACAGAGGCGTTCTGTTGGCGAACCATCTAGGAAGGCCATTTTAGAGCCGTTTTTTTCTTGTAAGAAACGGTTTAAAGCTGTTAAGAGAATAGTTGCTGAAATTTCGTCAGGGTTGATGAAGTTAAGAGCTTTACTCATGGCGATGAAAACTTCTTTTTCCACCCGCTCTGGTATATTTCTCTGTTTCATCCATTCTGACATAGTATACTTATCCATTGCTTCTACATAGCTCTGTCCTTGTAATATGGCAGGGATAAGTCCTAGTCCAAATTTAATTTTTTCAGGCCAAGTAAGCATATCGTTGTTACGCAGGATAGCTACTAGTCCATTAAAAGGTGCAGGAAGATCTGGAAAGTCAAATCTAGAATAGGTTCCAGGTTTTTCAGGTTGGTTGAAGATCATACTATGTTCTTTCCACTGAAGACGATCTTCTATTCCTAGTTCTTGGAAAAGTTGTAACATATTGGGGTAGGCCCCAAAAAAGATGTGTAAGCCTGTTTCATACCAGTCGCCATCCTCATCTTGCCAGGCAGCGACTTTCCCGCCTAACACATCTCGACGTTCTAAAACGATAGGCGTATGCCCCGCATCTGCTAAGTATTTAGCGCAGGACAAACCAGCCAAACCAGCTCCGGCGATCGCAACTCGCATTTAGCTCTATCTCAATAAAAGTTTTTATTCATTATTCCTACTTATTATACTTTACATTTTGTAATATTTTTTCATAATTTTATGAGACTACAAGTTGAAACTAAAGGTGCAGGCTTTCCCATTCTCTGTCTACATGGTCATCCAGGGTCAGGGAAAAGTATGGCTATTTTTACAGATTATCTATCTGAGCGTTTTTTAACTTTTGCACCAGACTTAAGAGGTTATGGTCAAAGTCAAACCCAACAAAGATTTCAGATGCTGGATCATTTAGATGATTTACTAGAGCTTTTGAATGAATATAATGTAGGACGCTGTTTATTACTAGGTTGGTCTTTGGGTGGCATTTTAGCTATAGAATTGCTTCTTAAATATCCAGAACGCTTTAGTGGACTTGTCTTAATAGCTTCTGCAGCGAGACCTTATGGACAACATCCACCCACAACTCCTCTGGATCTCTTTTATACGGCTATTGCTGCTCTTTTAAATGCCCTTAAACCAGGTTGGCAGTGGAATATTGATACTGTAGGTAAACGCTCGCTCTTTCGTTATCTGATGACTCAACAAACGCCCTCAGCCTATCATTATCTGGCTTCGCACGCAGTCCCTGCCTACTTAAAAACTTCCCCTGCTGCTAATCAAGCTCTCTCGGCTGCCTTAAAATCTGGATATAATCGTTTAGCTGACTTAAAAAATATTCAAGTCCCCTGCCTAATCTTAGCAGGCAGCAATGACTGTCACATCACTGCCCAATCTAGTCAAGAAACAGCTAAATATTTGTCCAAGTGTACCTTACATTGTTACCCCAATACAGCCCATCTATTTCCTTGGGAGATACCCACTCAAGTCCTGGCTGATCTTGAGCAATGGTTACAAGATTACCCTGAAGTCGTGGACTATAGACAGATCCCCTTTTAGGTAAAATTGACTACCTTATCAAAACCTTTAAACTCTTCTGTCTCCTCAAAAACAGTCAATTGATCCGGTCTACAACGTTTAATAGTTATTTTTATATTCTTGGCACCTTCTCCTTTGAGGTCTTCTAGGTATCCATTCTGATAAGTATTTGCTTCTTTTTTTGTCAGAAATGGACCAAAGTAGTAAGTACATTTTGGATTTTCTGTTTTAATTTCTGCCCAACAGGCCAGCCCTAAAAGATTCAGTAGTCCCAACAATAATTCCATCATAACGTTCCTCTCTTATGCGGTTTCTTTGATATGATTCTAACGCTAAAATTTCCCTCGTTTGTTGGTTTTAGACAAATTTTTTGCAGCTTTTTGCTAAAAATCAGACTTAACTCAGCTTTAGATATAGAGTTTTTCGGTGTGACGTTGACGGTAAACCTCATAGAGAGTGATGGCCGTAGCAATAGCAGCATTCAGACTAGGTGTTTTTCCTGCTTGGGGGATACAGACCAATTGATCACAAGATCTCTGGGTTAAAAGATTTAAGCCCTCTCCTTCTGAGCCAATAACCAGCCCTATTGGACCTTTGAACTCTACTTGCTGCAAATATTTACTTTTACTAGCAGTAGTTCCATAGAGCCAAAAACCTGCAACTTTTAGCTCTTCTAGAGCACGACTCAAATTAATCACCCGCGCAACAGGAAGATGTTCTAAGGCTCCTGCTGCAACTTTCATAACCGTAGATGTAATTCCCACAGCGCGTCTTTGAGGTATGATTAATCCCTGTGCCCCCATCGCTTCAGTGGTCCGAATAATTGAACCTAAATTTTGGGGATCAGTGATCCCATCTAAAATCACTAAGACTGGGCTATCGGTCGCAAGCTTAGCCTGTTCAATTAAGTCTGATAGTTCAAGATAAGTATAAGGTGATATTTGAACAGCAATACCTTGATGATTAGCCCCATTAGTAATTTGTGACAAACGAAGGTCATCTACTTCATCAATAACTGCACCATTTTCTTTAGCTTGGATCAAAAGTCCGTGAAAGCGTCCATCGTGGCGTAAACGAGGAATTACCCAGATACGATTAATTTGACGCTCACTTTCTAAGGCTGCTATCACAGAATGGCGACCATAGATTAAATCTTGATCACCTTGCTCATTCTCAGAAATTTGTTCTCTGCTGGTTGTCTCTTCATTACGAGAAGTCAGGGGCTTTCTAACTCCACCAACAGGTGGTTGATATCTACTAGTTGTCTCTTCATTGCGAGAAATTAGGGGTTTTCTGACTCCACTAACAGGTGGTTGATATCTACTAGTTGTCTCTTCGTTACGAGAAATACGCGGTTTTTTAGTTCCATCTGGAGGTTGATATCTACTGGTTGTTTCTTCGTTACGAGAAATACGCGGTTTTTTAGAAGGGCGATTAAAAGACTTATTCATGATCTATTTTTGTATTAAAATCAAGTTTTAGTAAAAGTTCCAGGAGGCGCTCACTGTCATTAAGATAAAGATAACCAATGAGAGTCTCTAAGCTAGAAGCCTCTTGATATAAGGCTAAAGAAATACGGCGAGGTCCGCCTGAAGCGGCGTTACGACCCCAACGTACAATGTCTTGTTCTGCTTCTGTTAGATATGGTTTAAGCTTATCTAACCACCAAACTTGTCCTTCAGCGCGAACCTGCTCCACAACCTCAGCATGATAATTAGCATTTCGTTTGGGAGGCAGGAGAAAATATGTACGTACATACAATTCATAAACGGCATCTCCAACATAGGCTAGAGATGCTGCTGAAAGACGTTTAATTTGACCTGAATAATCTCTCTGGGCCTGTCCTTGATTGGCGAGAGGCACTCTAAGCTCAATATAGCGCCTAGATGTTTCAGAGTTAGGTTTTTGAGAGTTAATCTCCACAAATTACCTTGATTGATCCAACTAATCCTTTTTAAAAGTAGCTAAAGCTTCTTCTAATGAGGGCTTAAGAGTCAGATAGTTTTCTAAACGTACCAGCTTAACTGTTTGAGTTACTCTTGCATTACTGACAATTTGTAAACTTCCACCAGCCGTTTTAGCTTTTTTGTCGATTTGCACTAAAGCCCCTATTCCAGAGCTATCAATAAAATCTATGTGAGACAAGTCTAGGATAATGTGTTCGGGTCCTTCATCTAGACCAGAGTTAAGTACTTTACGAAAGTTGGGTTCAGAGAAGGCATCGAAGAGGCCCGTTAGACGAAAAATTTGGTAGTTTTTCCTGACTTCACGAGTTCCTCTCAAACTAACAGTCAGGTTCAATAGCTCAGGAATGGATCTCTCTCCCTTAGTATAGAGTTAACAAATTAATGGCAATTATAGCGTAACTAAACTAAATATTGAGCTTTATTTATGAAAGTTAATTTATTTTTGAACAATTGTAGAGAACGCTACACTGGCCAGAAATACATTATATACCCTTTAAGGATTTACAAGCTTAAAATTCTGGTCACCTTCTCAGTTTAATTCTCAAGATTAGGTACTAACCAACTAACTACACTTACTGCAAAAACCAGATGACTAAATTTTAAGAATTTGTCCGCCAATTCTCTATTTCTAGATCAGGAATTCTCTGAAATTCATCATAATTAGCTGTTACAAGAACAAGACTGTTTGCCAATGCTGAAGCACCTATAAACAGCTCATAGGACCCTATTGGAGTACCTAAGTTTTTTAAATAAGCTCTGATATCGGCGGTATATAGTGCCTGCTCTATAAAACCTAGACAAAACTAGACATTTATTTCTTACTTCTACGGGAGCATGGGAGCAGTTATCCCTCTGTAAGCTTACACGCCAAAGCCTGACGCGATAAATTAATGGCGGC
>CASBQB010000226.1 GCA_949127655.1 Chroococcales cyanobacterium PMM_0086
GAAGCACCACCATTACTAACAGTTAATATGCCAGTGGGTCTGAGATTTAGGGAAAAAGCAGGCGACATAAGCAGTAGTGCCAACCTCTCAACTCCAGGTAATCTAACCCTTCAAGCAGGAAACCTCAACCTATCTGGAAGCATCGCAGCAGGCGGTAATTTAAGCTTAGAAGCATTGAAGACCCTAACCATTAGGGATAGTATAGTAACTCCATTTACAGCAGTAGCAGGGGAAAATTTACTACTACAGGGCAATCAAAAAGTAGATATTTATGTTCTCAATCATCCTCAAAGTGGGATTATTGCAGGCAAAGATTTAACCTTGCGTTCAGCTAATACGGTCAGTGGGGATGCTCATTTCTGGAGTGGCGGTAACTTTCGCCTTGAACAGTTAGATGGGAATTTGGGAGGGTTGGTGAGTCTCTATGACCCCGTAATTCGAGCGAGTGGAGATGTTTTAATTGGTGCTTATCAAGGTACTTCTTTACATATTATTGCGGGTAGAAAAGTAGAGATACCAGGTTACATTTTAATAACAGGAGCAGATCCACAATTTGGTTTAGTAGAAACAATAACTCTATCTGATGGGCAACAAGTTCTAATTGACGGAAAAAACAAGCCCACCTTAGATATACGTGCAGGAGTTAGTCCAGCATTTATTGGTACGCCTTCTTTTGAGGGAAGTGGCAATGATTTATTCTTTTCTTCTACTCCTCCATCTGTACCTCCTAGCAGTGCAGATATTATTGTTGGTACTATTTTTTTTATTAGAAATCCTCAAGATGCTAGCCAAAAGATAACAGGAGATGTTTTATTAACTAATCAATATCAACCAAATCCCAGTTTACATGGTAGTATATCGGTTGCTCCTTACGTTCCTTTTTTTGGATCTACAGCCATAAACACTGCGTCCTTTGCTAATGGCGGTCAAGTAATCATTGATTCAAAAGGGAATATAAATATCAATGGTAATATTGACTCTACATCATCAGGTATGGGCGGCAATATTCTTTTAAATAGTCTTGCCAATACTTTGATAAAAGATGGGATTATTAGCGTAGCAGGTAGTCAAGGGGGGAGTATTTCTGTAAATGCCAATAACATAAATATCACTAATAGTGACCTTGTAGCAGGAATCGGCTCAGGTTTGGGATTTAAGGATGCTCAAGCGGGCGATATTAAGTTAAATGTTACCGAAACTTTAGATATACAAAATAGCCTAGTATTAAATCTTGTTTACTCTAATGCTATAGGCAATTCAGGAAGAGTAATTGTTAACACTAAGAATCTCTCTCTCTCCAATGGAGGAGAAATAGATACTATTACTTTTGGAAAAGGTAATGCTGGAGAAGTGAAAATTACCGCTAGTGAAGGAATTACTATTAAGTCTGGTAGCCAGATTTCAAGTAGTGTACAACCTGCTGCCCAAGGAAATAGTAGTGGAATAATCATTGAAACCTCTACTTTCTCTCTTTCCAATAAAGGAGTAGTAGATGCTAGTACTTTTGGAAAAGGTAATGCTGGAGAAGTAAAAATTACAGCGACCGAGGGAATTACTATTAATGCTAACAGTCAGATTTCAAGTAGTGTACAATCCACTGCTCAAGGAAATAGTACTGGAATAATCATTGAAACCTCTACTCTGTCCTTGACTGATGGGGGAGCAATAGATGCTAGTACTTTTGGAAAAGGTAATGCAGGAGAAGTGAAAATTAATGCTACAGAAGGAATTACTATTAAGTCTGGCAGTGGGATTGTAAGTAATATAGCAAAAAATGCCGAAGGAAATAGTGAAGGAATATTTATTGATACTTCTACTCTCTCTCTGGCAAATACAGGAGCAATATTAGCTAATACATTAGGAAAAGGTAATTCTGGAGTAATAAAAATCACTGCCACAAAAGGAATTACCATTGACTCTAACAGTGGAGTTCTGAGTGGCGTTGGCCCTCTTGCAGAAGGAAATAGTGGTGGAATATTCATTGATACTTCTATTCTATCTCTCACCAATACAGGAGGAATATCTGTTAATACTTTTGGAAAAGGTGATGCTGGAGTAATAAAAATTAATGCTACAGAAGGAATTACTATTGACTCCAACACTAGAATTTTTAGTGCTGTAGCATTAAATGCTCAGGGAAATAGTGGTGGAATATTTATAAATACTTCCTCTCTCTCTCTCTCGAAAGAAGGATTTATAGATGCTAGTACTTTTGGAAAAGGTAATGCAGGGGAAGTAAAAATTAATGCTACAGAAGGAATTACTATTGATGGGCAAACAATAAATGGCTTGAGTAGTAATATTGGAAGTACTGTGCAAACTACTGCACAAGGAAATAGCGGTGGAATAGTTATTGAAACTTCTTCCCTCGCTCTTTCCAATGGAGGGAAAATAAGTGCTAGTACTTATGGAACAGGCAATGCAGGGGAAGTGAAAATTACAGCGACAGATACAATTACTATTAACTCTAACAGTCGGATTTCAAGTACTGTACAACCAACTGCCCAAGGCAATAGTGGCCGTATAAATATTAATACCTCTTCTCTGTCTCTTTCCAACGAAGGACTGATAGATGCTAGTACTTTTGGAAAAGGCAATGCAGGAGAAGTGAAAATTAATGCTACAGAAGGAATTACTATTGACGGGCAAACAATAAATGGCTTGATTAGTCGGATTTCAAGTACTGTACAACCGACTGCGCAAGGCAATAGTGGTGGTATAAATATTAATACGTCTACTCTGTCTCTTTCCAATGAAGCAGGCCTAGATGCTAGTACTTTTGGAAAAGGTAACGCTGGAGTAATAAAAATTAATGCCACAGAGGGAATTACTATTGACTCTAGTAGTGGGATTTTCAGCGGTGTATTCACTTCAGGACAAGGAAATAGCGGTGGAATAGTTATTGAAACTTCTTCTCTGTCTCTTTTCAATGGAGGAGAAATAGAGGCTAGTACACGTGGAACGGGTAATGCTGGAGAAGTAAAAATTACAGCGACCAAGGGAATTACTATTAATGGGCAAGGTGCCGATGGCTTTAGCACTAGAATTTTGAGTACTGTGCAACCAACTGCGCAAGGAAATAGCGGTGGAATAGTTATAGAAACGTCTTCCATCTCTCTTTCCAATGGCGGACAAATAGATGCTAGTACACAGGGAAAAGGTAATGCAGGGCAAGTAAAAATCGGCGCTGCTGAAAGAATTACTATTGACGGGCAAGGTGCCAATGGGTTTAGCACTAGAATTTTAAGTGTTGTATCATCAAGTGCAGAAGGCGATAGTGGTGGAATATTCATTGATACTCCTAGCATCTATATTTCCAATGGCGGAAACATAGATGCTAGCACCTTGGGAAAAGGTAATGCAGGAAAAGTACAAGTTAGAGCGACAGAGGGAATTACTATTGACTCCAGTAGTGGGATTTTTAGCGGTGTAGATACTACTGCGCAAGGAAATAGTGGTGGAATAGTCATAGAAACCTCTACTCTGTCCCTTTCCAATAGCAGGGGAATCAATGCTAGTACTTTGGGAACAGGCAATGCTGGATCAGTACAAATTACGGCCACTGAGGGAGTGACCATATCAGACACTTACTTTAGTCAAATATTAAACAGAGAAATAGGAGGAATTTCTGCCTTCACTACCAATACAGGACAAGCAGGCAACATCATCATAAACACCCCCATATTCAACATCTCAAACGGTGCAGAAGTCTCAGCATTTACCCAAGGACAAGGCAATGCAGGCAGTATTACTATAAACTCACCTCAAATAGTAGATCTTGGTGCCCGAAGTAAGATAGTAGTCGAAACCTCCAGTGCAGGACGACCAGGCAACATTAACATTACAACAGATACACTCAATATAGGTACAGATGCCCAACTCAGTGCAACAGCCACA